>CAZHFS010000705.1:0-1001 GCA_964531885.1 uncultured Propionivibrio sp. | reverse complement strand
GTGGCTTTGCGCGGCGGCAACATGGCCAGGGGGAATTTTGCCCCGAGTTTCGAGTTGGCGATGGCGCGCAAGGATATCGGCTTGATGCTCGAAGCGACCGGCGACATGCCACTGTCGACACTGCGTTCCATCGCCGACCGGATGGACCAGCTGATCGCGGCCGGGCACGGCAGTGACGATGCGAGTGTTTTGGGTATCGACGCGGTGCGCAGCGTCTGATGCTCGAGGAGCACGCAGGGATGCTCCCTGCGTGCTGAGCGAGAGTCAGGCCTCGCCGAGGTAGGCCTTGCGCACCCGGTCGTCGGCCAGGAGATCCTTGCCGGAACCGGAGAAGCTGATGGCGCCGGTTTCCATCACATAACCGGTATCGGCCACGTCGAGTGCGGCTTTGGCGTTCTGTTCAACCAAGAGCACCGTGACCCCCGAGGCGTTGATCTCGCGGATGATGTCGAAGATCATGCCGACGAAGATCGGCGCCAGGCCGAGCGATGGTTCGTCCATCATCAGCACGGTCGGTTTGCTCATCAACGCACGGCCGACGGCAAGCATCTGCTGCTCACCGCCTGACAGGGTCCCGGCTTTCTGCTTGTGCCGCTCCTTGAGGCGTGGGAAGAGGGTGAACACCCGTTCGCGGTCGGCTTCGATCTCGCCCTTGTTCTTTCGGGCGTAGGCGCCGAGGGTCAGGTTTTCGTCGACCGACAGGTTGGGGAACACACGGCGACCTTCGGGAACAAGCACCAGACCCGATTCGACGATACCTTTGGTGCCGGTGCCGCGGATTTCATGATCGTTCCAGGTGATCGATGAGCGCGGTCCGGATTTGACGAGACCCATGATGGCGTTGAGCGTGGTGCTCTTGCCGGCGCCGTTGGCGCCGATCAAGGTGACGATCTGGCCGGCTGGGACGTCGAAGCTGATGCCCCGCAGGGCGTGGATGCCACCGTAATGGACGGAGAGGTTTTTGATCGACAGCATTATTCGGTTCCCAGGTAGGCTTCAAT
>CAZHFS010000704.1:0-1002 GCA_964531885.1 uncultured Propionivibrio sp. | reverse complement strand
GCGTTTATACCGAGGTCTTCGGTGGGGAGTCGGAAACCCATGTCGTGCATGCCGGTCTCGAGTGCGGCATCATCGGCGGCAAATATCCGGAGATGGATATGGTCTCCTTCGGCCCGAACATCCGCGGTGCCCACGCCCCCGGCGAGTCGGTCGATGTGGCTTCGGTCGAGCGTTGCTGGAAGCTCCTGCGGAATATCCTGACCAAGCTGGCTTGATGCGTTAAAGCGAGACGGCCCCGGCACACTGCGTGCCGGGGCTTTTCTTTGTGGCTTGCCCATGCGCGTTCCGGTGTGGGGGCGAACGGAGATCAAGGCGATGACAACGCGGCATAACGAGGCACTGACGGCGGACCAAGCGGCCGTCTGGGCAACCGTGCAGGCCATCAACCGTGCGTGGACACAGGGCAATCCGGACGAACTCGAACAGTATTTTCACCGCGACATGGTGGCCATAACGGCATCCGACCGCCTGCGCCGCGAAGGCCGAGCCGCCTGCCTTGCCGGCTGGAAGGACTTTGCCGAAGCGGCTCAGGTGCTGCACTGGGATGAGCGGGAGCCGCTGGTGCAGGTTTATGGCGAAACCGCCATCGTTACGTATTATTACGACATGCGTTTTGCCATGCACGGCGAGGTGGTACATACCGGAGGGCGCGACATGTTTGTCCTGATCCGCGACAAGGGGCGATGGTGGGTGGTGGCCGACCAATATTCGTCGTATCCTCGCACGACTTGAGCGTGTGCCTGTGGGGGGAGTGATGGTTTTCGAATGTCCGCACTGCAAGGGGAAAATATCTTTTTTCTCGCGGGCGGTGCATGGCTGGCGGCGCAAACAGGTCTGTCCGCATTGTCAGCAGCCGATCCGGCAGACGCTCAACTTCTCGCGCTTCCTGATTCTGGCCTTCGGCGTCGGTTTTCCGATCAAGATGCTTGGCGCCCTCTTCGATGAACTCGACTTCCTGCGCAATGTCGGAGCGACGGCAGTGATCGTTTTTGTCCTGTTGCT
>CAZHFS010000703.1:0-1005 GCA_964531885.1 uncultured Propionivibrio sp. | reverse complement strand
ACGAACGGCGAGGTTTGAATACCGACCCTGTTTAAAAGGGATTAAGACGCACATATACGATTATGGTCGGACGTTAGTCATAAGTTTGAATACCGACCCTGTTTAAAAGGGATTAAGACGACGCGGTAATGTGAAATTGTAATGATCGATAATATGTTTGAATACCGACCCTGTTTAAAAGGGATTAAGACCTGCATAACTAAGTAATAATGAGACAAAAAGACTTGTTTAAACCATTGCCCTGCTTTAAAAGGGATTAAGACATGCAAAATATAATACTGCTGAATATCTGTAAAAGGCGTTTAAACCATTGCCCTGCTTTAAAAGGGATTAAGACTTACGCTAATGATCCGACAAAGCCGTTTTACGGAGCGTTTAAACCATTGCCCTGCTTTAAAAGGGATTAAGACTATCCAAAATAGGCAACAACAGCAGCACCGAAACTGTTTAAACCATTGCCCTGCTTTAAAAGGGATTAAGACAGTCACAACAAGCTGTAGGAGTTCGTACACGTTGCGGTTTAAACCATTGCCCTGCTTTAAAAGGGATTAAGACGACCCTGTTTAATGGCAGAAAGTATACCCCCAAGGTTTAAACCATTGCCCTGCTTTAAAAGGGATTAAGACACTTGGGACAACATCATAAGACTCTCAGAGAATGGGTTTAAACCATTGCCCTGCTTTAAAAGGGATTAAGACTAAGCTTTGACATGGAAAATCCTTCTAATCAGTGTTTAAACCATTGCCCTGCTTTAAAAGGGATTAAGACCTTATTTGAATTGCCTGCCAATCTGCGCCCTTCTTGGTTTAAACCATTGCCCTGCTTTAAAAGGGATTAAGACATCGAAGGTAAGCTGCTACAGAGGCGTGACGAAGGGTTTAAACCATTGCCCTGCTTTAAAAGGGATTAAGACATGTGGTGTGGAGTTCTCGTTGCGCGAGGCGCGCAAGTTTAAACCATTGCCCTGCTTTAAAAGGGATTAAGACTTCTGGGTGTGCCATGATA
>CAZHFS010000702.1:0-1008 GCA_964531885.1 uncultured Propionivibrio sp. | reverse complement strand
TCGATGCCGAGCGCGGCCATCGCCGCCGTGAGGAGCAGGATGCCGAGCAGACGCAGCTGGGCGACGACGGGTTCGGGAATGAGGTGCAGCGAGTTGATCCCGGCCAGGGCCACGAAGGCCAGGGCAAACCACGGGATGGGCAAGGGTTGGCGTGCCCCGGAAGCCGTCCGTCCGGTGAGCAGCAGGCCGAGGACCAGCAGGACGGGGACGAGCAGCAGCACCCGGATCATCTTGGCGATGACCGCGCTGTGCTGCACGCTCTCGCCCAGCGTGCCGCCGATGGCGACGACCTGCGCCACTTCATGTACGGTTGAACCGACATAAATGCCGAAGTCGAAGAGGTTGGGGCCGATCCAGGCGTAGATCACCGGATAGAGGAACATCGCCAGGGTGCCGAAAATGACCACGGTGGCTACCGCCACGGCGCTTTTTGCGGCAACGCTGTGTTCTTCCTCGCGCAACATGGGGACCGTGGCCAGCACGGCAGCAGCGCCGCAAATGGCGCTGCCTGCGGAAGCGAGGAGCACCGTTTCGCGATCCATGCCCAACAGGCGCCGGCCGATGAACCAGCCCAGTGCCAGGGTCGAGACGACGACCAGCAGGTCGATGACGATGCCGGTGGTGCCGACCTCGATGATCTGCTGCACGCTGAGGTTGAAACCGTAGAGCGCGACGCCGGCACGCAGGCAGCGGCGTTGGACGAATTGCAGGCCGGGGCGGAAGCGCGCTTCGCCCAGTGCGGGGCGGGCGTTGCCGAGCAGGGTGCCGAAGAGGATGGCCAGGGTCAGCGGGCCGAGCCCGTAGTTCTGCACGAAACCGACCTGGGCGAGGCCGAAGGCGGCGGCCGAGAGGATGAGGATGAGTCCGAGTCCTGGCACGTTGGCGGCGAATGCGGGCATGCGTTCTGGTCCTGTCGCGGTATGATGCGTATAGCGTAGGTTCAGGTGTTTAATCTGTAAAACAGATAATTTAAATCTTTTGGATCAGCGTAACTAATGAAAATCACCC
>CAZHFS010000701.1:0-1021 GCA_964531885.1 uncultured Propionivibrio sp. | reverse complement strand
AAGAGCGTTCGCGCCAAATTGTCGCAAGCCGTGAATTTGTCCGCCGTGGTTATGTGGTGGTGATTCCGATGCGCGGCGGGTTTTCAAATTCGACCGGGAATTACATTGGCGGCGGGTGCAACGTGCAGAGTAACGGCCTTGTGCAGGCCGAAGACGTGCGAGCCACGCTCGATCACGTGACCAAACTCCCTTTTGTCGATGCGCAGCGCATCATCGTGATGGGCCAGTCGCACGGTGGGTTGACTACGACAGCGTTCGGGACGCAGCCTTACCCTGGGGTACTTGGCCTGATCAATTTTGCTGGAGGCTTGAGAAATGGAGGCTGCCTCGGCTGGGAAGCCAATTTAGTGCGCGCGTTTGGCGCCTACGGCGAGAAAAACCGGTACCCGATGCTCTGGATCTACGGCGACAACGACTCGTATTTCCCCCGTCCTCTGGTTGACCAGATGCATGCGGCCTATACCGCAGCGGGGGGTGATGCCAAATTGATTGCCTATGGACTTTTCAAAGGTGATTCACACGCATTATTTGCCGACCGGGACGGCTTGAAGATCTGGTGGCCGGTGGTGAGCGACTATTTACGGCAGCGCAATCTTCCGACGGAACTTTTGCCCAGCCCGGAACGCAGTGATGATCCGGACGTACAACGTTTGATCGAGGCCGGGAAGATCTTGCAACCTTTTGCCAGCCGGTCATGCCAAGCTTTGTTTTCGCTGTTTGCCGATCTGGATCACCCAGGAGCATTTGCCGTTTCTCCTGACGGCAAACACTGCGGCTACGCGACGGGAAAAAATGTTGAAGAACGAGCGCTGAAGAATTGCCAGAAAGAAAGGGATGAGCCCTGTCAGCTTTTTGTGCAAGAGAAAATGGTCCATCCACTCCGGGCGGCGCGATAGGTTTTAGCCTAGTGTCGGTACGGGTCATGAATTCAACCGTAGCGGTGAGCCTATGGTCAGAGTTTTACTGCGCTGGGCGGTGCTGTTTTGGGCGGTGACCAGTGTTGCTGCGCCATCGAGCTTGC
>CAZHFS010000700.1:0-1025 GCA_964531885.1 uncultured Propionivibrio sp. | reverse complement strand
GCGCGGATGCGGGTGTCGTCAGTAATAGCGAGATTGTCGTCCTGAGGGACGTTGAGGTCGGCGCGAATGAAAACGCGCAGGCCATTGACATCGAGATCGGTAAGACGTTTGAAGGTCATGGTGGTATCCGATTCACAAAATGTAGAGAAAAAAAGGGCACTGACGCGCAGTGCCCTTCCTTTTTGCCGATTACTTGGCGATGACGCGGACCATTTCGAGGACCTTGTTCGAATAGCCCCACTCGTTGTCGTACCAGGAGACGACCTTGACGAAGGTGCCATCGAGGGCGATGCCGGCCTCTGCGTCGAACACCGACGTGCAGGGCTCGCCGCGGAAGTCGGTGGCCACGACCTTGTCTTCGGTGTAACCGAGCACACCCTTCATGGCGCCTTCGGACGCAGCCTTCATGGCGGCGCAAATTTCTTTGTACGAGGCTTCCTTGTTGAGTTCAACGGTCAGGTCGACGACCGAGACATCAGAGGTCGGGACGCGGAAGGCCATGCCCGTGAGCTTCTTGTTCAGCTCGGGGATGACCACGCCAACGGCCTTGGCCGCGCCAGTCGAGGACGGGATGATGTTCTCGAGGATGCCGCGGCCGCCGCGCCAATCCTTGTTCGACGGGCCGTCAACGGTCTTCTGGGTGGCCGTGGCAGCGTGTACCGTGGTCATCAGGCCGCGCTTGATGCCCCAGGTGTCGTTCAGCACCTTGGCCACCGGGGCCAGGCAGTTGGTCGTGCACGAGGCGTTCGAGATGATCGTCTGGCCAGCGTAGGTCTGGTGGTTAACGCCGTAGACGAACATCGGCGTGTCGTCTTTCGACGGCGCGCTCTGGATGACTTTGCGGGCGCCGGCGGTGATGTGTTTTTCACACGTTTCCTTGGTCAGGAAGAGGCCGGTCGATTCGACCACGATGTCGGCGCCGACTTCGTTCCATTTCAGTTCGGCCGGATCCTTGACGGCGGTCAGGCGAATCTTCTTGCCGTTGACGATCAGGTTGTTGCCTTCGACCGAGACTTCACCCTTGA
>CAZHFS010000699.1:0-1027 GCA_964531885.1 uncultured Propionivibrio sp. | reverse complement strand
CGCAAAAACCGTCCTCCCCCGCGTCATCGACATCATGGCTAAAGAACTCGGGTGGAACACCGAACGCCAGCGCAACGAACACTACATCGCCGAGCAGCGGCTTGCCGTCGCGTTGTAAAAAACACAATAAAAATAATCTGTACCGCAGCACCATTGAACAGGCCCGGGGTGTCTTTTTTGCTCTGGGCCACCTTGAGCGTTGATCAGCAGTGACTTTTTTCAGGAGTGGTCGTAATGATTAGTTTCTTCAAACCGGCAGCGCACATCCCGATGCTGCCGGCCGAAAAGCAGGGGCCGCTATACAACCGCCTGCGCTGGCAGATCTTCATGGGGATCTTCTTCGGTTACGCCGGCTATTACCTCGTTCGCAAGAACTTCTCGCTGGCCGTCCCCTACCTCGTCGAGCAAGGCTTCTCGCGCGGCGACCTGGGTTTTGCGATGTCCGGCGTAGCGATCGCCTACGGCATCTCGAAATTCTTGATGGGCGCCGTTTCGGACCGTTCGAATCCGCGCGTATTCCTTACCGTCGGCCTGCTCCTCTCGGCCGCCATCTTCCTGCTCATGGGTTTCGTGCCCTGGGCCACTTCGAGCGTGACGATCATGTTCGTCCTGCTCTTCATCAACGGCTGGGTACAGGGCATGGGCTGGCCCCCCTGCGGCCGCACGATGGTGCACTGGTGGTCGCAGAAGGAGCGCGGTGAAATCGTCTCGATCTGGAACTGCGCCCACAACGTCGGCGGCGGCCTCGTCGGCCCGCTGTTCCTGCTCGGCATGGCCTGGTACGCCGACTGGCGTTCGGCCTTCTACGTTCCGGCCATCGCCGCGATCCTGGTCGCCGTGTTCATCTACGTCACGATGCGCGACACGCCGCAATCCTGCGGCCTGCCCCCGATCGAAGTGTACAAGAACGACTTCCCCGAGGATTACAACGCCAAGCACGAACAGGAACTGACGGCCAAGGAAATCTTCAAGCAGTACATCCTGCCGAACAAGCTGCTGTGGTACATCGCCTTTGCCAACGTCTTCG
>CAZHFS010000698.1:0-1049 GCA_964531885.1 uncultured Propionivibrio sp. | reverse complement strand
ATCCCGTCAACGTGACCATGATCGTGGTGCGGCAATTCACCGGTCTTGATGAAACTGCGGGTAACCTGCAGAAAACGGAAACACATCAGCGCTGAACCCAGCGGAATGGCGCTGTAGACGATCCACGTCGGCCATTCGAGATCTGGCGTGGTCGGACCTTCGGGCACATCCCCGGTGGGCAGTCCGAAAAACTTGAAACTGGCGTAATGCAGCCCGTTTTCCCAGACGAAGGTTCCCCCCAGGGTACCGATCACGCCGGTAAACAATGCGCCGCAGAGCAGCCCGAAAATGATGAAACGGCCCCGCCAGACCACATCAAGGCGGTTGATGAGCACATCGACCCCGACGTGAATGCCCGTACGTACGCCATACGCGGCACCAAATTTGGCCATCCACACGAACATGATGATGCACAGTTCCTGAGCCCAGCCTAAATTCAGCCCGAGCAACCAGTCCTGCACCCCCGGAATCGCCACCCCGGCAAGGTAACGATGCATGACGGCAATGAACACGATGACCGTCGCGCCGCCCATGAGGAAGGTAACCAGCAACTCCTCCAAGCGATCGAATACTTTCATTCTGTACCCTCCAATGGCAGCCGGGGCGCTCGCGCGCCCCGGCCATTACGATCACATGGCCGCCGGATTGAAACCGGTGACTTTGTAGACCGCATCAATGGTTTCCTTGCCGATACGCGAGGCCATTTCGTTATGCGTCTTGACCAGCGCCTTCTTCAGCGCAGCCCGCTCTTCGGGGGTTGGCGTATGGATCTGGGTCTTGCCCGAAGCACGCACCTTCTCGAGTGCCTGGTCGTTTTCTTCCTGCGCGATCTTGTTGGCATACGCCGTGGCATCTTTCATTGCCTGATCGAGCTGACCGCGGATATCGGCCGGCAAGTTGTCCCAGAACTTCTTGTTGGTAATGACGGCATAGCCGAGGTAACCGTGCTCGGTTAGCGTCATATGCTTCTGCACCTCGAACATCTTCTGCGTATAAAGGTTCGAATGCGGGTTTTCCGTGCCATCAACCACCCCGGTCTGCAAGGCCTG
>CAZHFS010000697.1:0-1050 GCA_964531885.1 uncultured Propionivibrio sp. | reverse complement strand
GCGCTCCATGTTATAGACGTAGTCGGCGCCGGTTTCGCTGTACTTGGCGTAGGCGTTGCGCGTCGTGCCACGGCTGAAGAAAGCGCCCTTGGTCGGATGCGTTGCCGGGATGGTGCGATACGGAATCCCGTCGCCATCGACATCGAGGTAACGGCCAAAGGTCTTGCCCGCATCGAGGTCTTCGGCGCTCATCACCTTGCCGCGGTCGTAACGGCGGCTGTCGTCCCACTCGAAGGGCTTGCACAGACGCTCGTTCATGCCGATATCGAGATCGAGCATGACGAATACCGGCGTCTGCAGACGCTCGGCGAGGTCAAAGGACTGCGCCGTGAAGGTAAAGCTCTCGTAGGGGTCTTCCGGGAAAAGCATGATGTGCTTGGTGTCGCCGTGCGAAGCGTAGGCGCAGGAAAGCAGATCGGATTGCTGGGTACGCGTCGGCATGCCGGTCGACGGGCCACCGCGCTGCACGTTGACGAGCACCGCTGGCACTTCGGCAAAATAAGCCAGACCGAAGAACTCCTGCATCAGCGACACGCCCGGGCCGGAGGTCGCGGTAAAGGCGCGTGCGCCGTTCCATGAGGCACCGATGACCATGCCGATGGCGGCCAGTTCGTCCTCGGCCTGCACGATGGCATACTTGGCCTGCCCGGTTTCCGGGTCGGTACGCAGCTTGCGGCAGTAGCTCGAGAAAGATTCGATCACCGAGGTTGAGGGGGTGATCGGGTACCAGCCGACGACAGTCGCGCCGCCATACACTGCGCCGAGGCCAGCCGCATCATTGCCATTGGCGAAAATCAGATCGCCAACGCCGTTCGAGCGCTCGATACGCAGCCCGATCGGGCACGGCAGATTGGCTTTGGCATACTCGTAGCCAAGCTTCAGGGCCTGCACGTTGGGGCCGATCAGTTTGTCCTTGCCGCGGTACTGCTCGGCGATGAGCCGCTCCGGCACGGCCAGATCCATGTCCAGCAGCGCGGTCAGCGCACCGACGTACATGATGTTCTTGAGCAACTGACGCTGACGCGCGTCGGTGTACTCGCGGTTGCACAT
>CAZHFS010000696.1:0-1053 GCA_964531885.1 uncultured Propionivibrio sp. | reverse complement strand
GGCAGCCCGGACGAAGCCACGCGGAAACGGGCTCAGGCGCAGCTGTCGCAGCTGTTGGCTGAGTCCGTTGAGCACGCCTACCGGCTCTCGCGAGGCCTCTGGTCGCTCGGCCCGGAGTCAAGCGACATTGGCCAAGCCCTTTCAACTTTGGTCCGCACGCAATCCGAAGCCAACGGCATTCCCATCGACTTCATCCATCACCGTGCCTGTACCCACTGCACCGCCCCCAACGCGCCACAGATCTACGGTATTGCCCGCGAGGCCTTGACCAACGCCATCAAGCACGGGCGCGCGCAACGTATCCACGTTGAACTCGACTGCCGTCAGGAGGGAGCAGTCACACTCGGGGTCAGCGACAACGGCTGCGGCCGACCGCCGGAAAGGAAAGTGGGACAGGGTTTGGGATTGGGCCTGCGCATCATGCGCTATCGAGCAGAAATGGTCGGAGGTGAATTCAGCATCAGCGACGCTCCGGGCGGCGGCACTCGCATTTCCAGTCGCATTCCCTGCCCCACCTCTTGCTCGCCACCACAAACGTAAGCGGCACATAGAATTTCACTGCCCCGACGCCCAGAGATTAGCCAAGCTGGCTAAAATGGTCATCCCAGTTCACATTCCAACCACATTGTTCATGTCCTGCGCCTCTTCGCTCGACCGTGTTCTTAACATTGCCGACCTGCGCGCCCTCGCGCGCCGCCGCGTCCCGGCCTTCGCCCTGGCCTACCTTGAAGGGGGCGCCGACGACGAGCAGAGCCTGGCCTGGAACCGGCAGGTCTTCGAACGCTGGCGCTTCGTCCCCGACACCCTGATCGGCGCCGCCCAGCCCGACCTGAAGACGACGCTGCTCGGCGTGCCCTCGGCCCTGCCACTCATCGTCGCCCCGACCGGCTTCAACGGCATGTTGCGCCACCAAGCCGACATCCTCATCGCCCGCGCTGCGCAGGCAGCCGACATTCCGTTCACCCTGAGCACGGTGTCCAGCGCTTCGCTTGAGGACATCGCCCAACAGGCGCCCGGCGGCCGCTTCTGGTTCCAGCTCTACGTGCTGCGCGA
>CAZHFS010000695.1:0-1055 GCA_964531885.1 uncultured Propionivibrio sp. | reverse complement strand
TGGAAACCGATGGTTGCGGTCAGCCTCCTGTTTGCTGCCTGGATTGTGCTTACCGCCCTGCTTAACGTCGTGCAGCGCGTGCAGGCGACGCGTGCCGAGGCTTCCTTTGCGACGGCGCTGGTGCGCCAGCCGCGCAGCTTTCATGGCATGCATCTGGCACACGTCGGGGTGGCGGTATTCGTTGTCGGCGTGGCCATGGTCAATGGCTACCAGACCGAGCAGGATGTGCGCATGGCGCCGGGCGATACCGTCTCGGTCGGCGGCTATACCTTCCGCTTCAACGGGGTGCAAGCGCAGCGCGGTCCGAATTACCAGGCGCTGGTCGGCGATGTCGATCTTTTGCGCGATGGCCAGGTACTGCGCCAGCTCAAGCCGGAAAAGCGCAACTACGTTGCCTCGTCGATGCCGATGACCGAAGCGGCAATCGATAGCGGTTTTCTGCGCGATGTTTACGTTTCGCTCGGCGAGCCCATTGACCGGGGACGGCCGGAAGGGGATTGGGCCGTACGCGTTTATCACAAGCCGTTCGTCGGTTGGATCTGGGGCGGGTGTCTGCTCATGTCGCTCGGCGGCTTGCTCGCCGCGAGCGACCGTCGCTACCGGTTGGCCGGCCGCCGTACGGCTTCCGAGGGACAGTCATGAACCGTTTTCTCTGGCCGCTGATCGGCTTTGTCCTGCTCGTCGTGTTGCTGGCTGTCGGGCTTAACCTCAACCCCCGCGATGTGCCTTCGCCGCTTGTCGGCAAGCCGGCGCCTGCGTTCACTCTGGCGCGCCTCGATGCGCCGGATAAGACCTTTTCGCCGCAGGACATGAAGGGGCAGGTCTGGTTGCTCAACGTTTGGGCCAGCTGGTGTGTTTCATGCCGTCAGGAGCATCCGGTGCTGGTCGACATGGCCCGTACCCAGAACAATCCGCCACTCAAACTGGTTGGCCTTAACTACAAGGAAGTTCGCGGCGACGGCGCGCTTGATGCGAGCAAGTTCTCCGCCGACGAAGAGCGCCGTCTGACCATCGAACGTGCCCGCGGCTGGCTTACCCGCCATGGCGACCCCTAC
>CAZHFS010000694.1:0-1060 GCA_964531885.1 uncultured Propionivibrio sp. | reverse complement strand
CGGCGAGGTCGCCGGCCTCGAGATCGACAAACAGCGTCGAGGCCTCGGGCAAGGTACGGAGTTGGCTGGTCTTGCCGATGCCGCTCTTGCCGAGCAGGGCCAGCTTGGCTCCACTTTTTTCCGCAAAGCGCTCGTCGGCAGTGATGATGCGAAGTGGCTTGTTCATCACGCCGCCCCCCGCAGTACGTCACGCAGGGATTGCAACTTCAGCCCTGTCTGGCTCTCGATAACGGCAAGTGCATTGAGCATGCTGTCCGTCTCGCCAAGCCCTGTCAGGCGCCCAAGCTCGGTATGTGAATCCAGAATCCGCTTGGCGCTGTGCGTGATTTCCGGCGAGGGTGCAATACCCAATCGCTCACCGATATCCCTCATCAGTCTGGCGACATAGGCATGAGCGGCCTGGTGCTCAACCACGTAGTCGTCAGGAGCAATCAAAGCCAAGTGCTGTGCAGCCACCGCTTCGCAAACTCTCTCGTGAGGATCGGACAGAATCTCCTTTGCGGTAACCGAATTGAGCCAACGCAGTGCATTGCGTTCGACTGCCCTGAAATTGAAGTGCGGACGCGTGATGCTGCAAAATTGAATCTCAACGCCATAGCGAGACATTTCGGTTTGATGCGCAAGCAGGCGTTGATGCAGATTGGTCGAGCACCCGAGTTTTCTGGTGTCGTTCGACAGGCTGAGGACATATACAAAACCCAAGCCATCAGCTTCCGGCAACGCACTGGCATATTCGATAACGTGGTTCGCACTGCCGTGGAGCAGCCATGTATTGTGGATAGGCATGTTCATGCCTCCTGACCCGAAGACAGTTCGAAGACGGCCTTGCCGGCCTCGACCGTGCGGGCATCGGCGAACTGCTGCTGCAGTGCCGGTGGCCAGTTGGTGTAGCGGGACTCAGGCACCGTGAGCTTCACGTCCAGATAGCTCTCGACGGCCTCACCAGAAGCGACGATGCGCTCGGCGATGGCCTTCAGCTTTTTTTGCTCCCAGGACACCTTCTTGGGCAACTCGAACTTGATGCGCAGCGGGCCATCACTGATGTGAGCAGTGCCGAAGT
>CAZHFS010000693.1:0-1061 GCA_964531885.1 uncultured Propionivibrio sp. | reverse complement strand
TACCGCCCTCTGCCGCGCAAGGAGCGCCGCGTGATCGGCATCTTTGACAGCGGCCTCGGCGGCCTCTCGGTGCTTGCCGCCATTGCCCGCGCGCTGCCGCGCGCCGACCTCGTCTACCTGGCCGACACCGCGCACGTGCCCTACGGCCCGCGCGACGACGCGTTCATCCGTGGCCGCGTGCTATCCATCGGCCAACTGCTCGTGGAGCACGGTTGCACGCTGATCGTCGTGGCCTGCAACACCGCCACGGCCGCCGCCGTCTCCGCCTTGCGCGAGGCCCTGCCGAATCTCCCGGTGGTCGGCGTCGAACCGGGCGTCAAACCCGCCGCCGCGAGCACGCAGAGCGGGCGCATCGCCGTCCTGGCCACCGAACTCACCGCGCGCAGCGAACGCCTGGCGCGGCTCATCGCCGCGCACGCCGAGGGGGTTACGGTCGATGTCCTGGCCTGCCCCGGCTGGGCAACGCGCGTCGAAACCCTGCGCCTCGATGAACCGGGCTTTGCCGCCGAATTCACCGCCGAGGCACGCCGCCACCTCGAACCGACGCTGGCCGCCGGTTGCGACCGCGTCGTCCTCGGCTGCACGCACTACGCCTTCCTGGCCGAACACCTCGCACCGCTCATCGCCGGCCGCGCCGAACTCGTCGACGTCGCCGAAGCCGTCGCCCGCCAGTGCGAACGCCTCGCCGGCCCGGCCAGCGAAGGCGCCGGCCGCCTCACCCTGCTCGCTACGGCGCGACCGGAACGTCTCGAACAGGCGCTCGTCGCCTTTGGCCTTGCCCACCTTGCACCGCGCCTCACCGGCCCGGCGGTGTGCGTGCGCGACGGTGCCCCTGCCACGCCGAACTGAGTCCCGGCCCATGTCCTCCGTCCTGGCCCAGATCCAGCACACCGCGCAGCAGTTCAGTGAAGCCATCGCCGGCATCATTGACTGCGACGTCGAGGTCGTCGATATCGGCATGGTGCGTGTAGCCGGCACCGGCGCTTTCCGCCAGCGGGTTAACGAGAACATGGGCAGCCAGGGTTACGTGTATCGCCACGCGATGCAGGTCAACCGCACCA
>CAZHFS010000692.1:0-1062 GCA_964531885.1 uncultured Propionivibrio sp. | reverse complement strand
CGCGGAAGATGATCGGCGTCTTGTGCCGCCAGCAGTGCGGGTAGCTGTGCGCGATTTTCTCCATCTTGAGCAGGCGGCCCTGGGCTTCCAGTTCCTGCAGGACGAGCGGGTTGGCTTCCCATACGGTCTTGCCGGCGAGCGGGGCGACCGAGAGGGCCGGGGTGCTGGCGAGGAACTTGCCATCGCCGCCAACCGGATTGTTGACCGGCAGACCATAGACCTTGCCGATCTGGTAGTCCTCGGCGCCGTGCGCTGGCGCGGTGTGTACGAGGCCGGTGCCGGCCTCGACGGTGACGTGCGTGCCGCAGATGATGGCCACGTCGCGGTTCTGGAAGGGGTGCTTGAGCAGGACATGTTCGAGTGCCTTGCCCTTGGCCGAGCCGACGACCTGGCCTTCGAGGCCGTAGCGTTTGAGGCAGGCTTCGGCGAGATCGCGCACCAGGATCAGGGCGCCCTTTTCCGTTTCGATGAGGTCGTAGTCAAGCTCAGGGTGCGCGCTCACCGCTTCGTTGGCCGGGAGCGTCCAGGGCGTCGTGGTCCAGATCACGGCGAAGGCCGGGCCGCGCAGGTGGGCCAGGCCGAAGGCATGGGCCACCTTGTCGGCGTGGTTGGGATGCACTTCGAAGGCGACGTCGATCGCTGGCGAGGTCTTGTCTTCGTATTCGACTTCTGCTTCAGCGAGCGCTGAGCCGCAGTCAAGACACCAGTTCACGGGTTTGAGGCCCTGGTAGAGGTAGCCCTTTTCGAGAATTTTGCCGAGCGCGCGGATCTGGTCGGCCTCGGTCTTGAAGGCCATGGTCAGGTAGGGGTTGTCCCATTCGCCGAGCACGCCCAGGCGGATGAAGTCCTTCTTCTGGCGTTCGACCTGCTCGGCGGCGAAATCGCGGCACAGCTTGCGCACTTGGTCGCCGGGGATGTGCTTGCCGTGTTTTTTCTCGATCTGGTGTTCGATCGGCAGACCGTGGCAGTCCCAGCCGGGCACGTAGGGGGCATCGAAGCCGGCGAGGGTCTTCGAGCGGATGATGATGTCCTTGAGGATCTTGTTGACCGCGTGGCCGATGT
>CAZHFS010000691.1:0-1067 GCA_964531885.1 uncultured Propionivibrio sp. | reverse complement strand
ACCACGAGAAGCTCTTCTCGGGTTGCTCGAACAGGCGGAAACTGTCGACGAGGCCAAGCGCCAGCAGACGCTTGAAGGCCTCGCGCTCAGGGGCGGAACACAGGATCTTGTCAGCCCAGGCCTTGGGGTCATGCACGTCGCGGTCATCGGGTGCGATGTTGAAGTCGCCAGCGAGCATCAGTTGCGGGTGCGCGGCGATCTCCTCGGCCAGCCATTTCTCCAGCGCGGCCAGCCAGTCGAGTTTGTAGGCGTATTTGTCGCTGCCGACTTCCTGCCCGTTCGGCACGTAGGCGCAGATGACGCGCAAGTCGCCGACGCTCGCCGCGATCAGGCGTTTTTGCGCGTCCGGATAATGCGGGTTGCCGCAGACGATGTCGGTGAGCGGGGCGCTGGAGAGCAAAGCGACGCCGTTGTAGGTCTTCTGCCCGGAAAAGGCGACGTGGTAGCCGGCGGCCTCAATCTCGGCCTGCGGGAAATTGTGGTCCTCAAGTTTGGTCTCCTGCAGGCAGAGCACATCGGGCCGCGCGGCTGCCAGCCAGTCGAGGAGCTGCGGCAGGCGGACTTTAAGCGAATTGACGTTCCAGGCGGCGAGCTTCATTGGGAGGTTTTTCCTTGGGGGATGCTGCCGTAGGGAGCGGTTTTCGGATAGCCCGCGAGGTCAAGCAGGTCGTTCCATGCCCCCGGTTCAAAACCAACGAAGCGCTCCTGTCCGACACGGACAGCGGGAAACCGGGCGTTTTTGCCGAAGCGTTGTTCAAACTGCGTGAATGCTTCCTGGGTTGTGATGCTGTGTTCGGCGAAGGGGACGCCGCGTCCGTTGAGAATGGTGCGTGCCTGCTGGCATGGGTCGCCGCAATCAGGGGTGCTGTAGAACTCGACCGGGTATTTGGCGGCCGCCTGGCGTACGGCATATGAGGGGAAGGGCGTAGCAGATGGCGTGTTGCCGACGCTGCCTTCGGGCTCTTCTGGTCCGCTCAGCGCTTTGCCGTGAGTGGAGTACTTGATGCCTGCTGGCGGAGGTTTGTCCGAGTAGACGGTTTGCCCGGTTGTCTTGTCGACCCAGCGGA
>CAZHFS010000690.1:0-1067 GCA_964531885.1 uncultured Propionivibrio sp. | reverse complement strand
AGCTGGTAAGCAGGAGAGAACAAGATGAGTATGAGCGATCCGATCAGCGATATGCTGACCCGCATCCGCAACGCCCAGTCCGCTGAAAAGGCTGTTGTCAGCATGCCTTCCTCAAAGATCAAGGTGTCGATTGCCAAGGTGTTGAAGGACGAAGGCTATGTTGAAGATTTTGCCGTGCGCGATATCGAAGGCAAGCCAACCCTTGAGATTGGTCTTAAGTACTACGCCGGGCGTCCGGTTATCGAGCGCATCGACCGTGTGTCGAAGCCCGGTCTCCGTATCTACAAGGGCGTAGATGCAATCCCGCGCGTTATGAATGGCCTCGGTGTGGCAATCGTGTCCACCCCGAAGGGCGTGATGACTGACCGCAAGGCTCGTGCCAGCAATGTTGGCGGCGAAGTCCTCTGCATCGTGGCCTAAGGGGAAGTCATGTCCCGTGTAGCTAAAAACCCGATCGTTGTGCCGCAGGGCGTTGAAGTCGCTCTCGGTGCGCAAGAAATTTCGGTGAAGGGCCCGCTTGGGTCGATCAGTTTCCCGAATAATCCGTCTGTTGCCGTCGTCAAGGAAGGCGATGCACTTCAGTGCAAGCCTGTTGAAGGCGCTCCGAATGCTAACGCCCTTTCAGGTACGGTGCGTGCCATCGTAGCCAATATGGTTGCAGGTGTGAGCAAAGGCTTCGAGCGTAAGCTGACGCTGGTTGGTGTCGGTTACCGTGCCCAAGCGCAAGGTGACACTCTCAATCTGACGCTCGGCTTCTCGCATCCCGTGGCACACAAGATGCCCGCCGGTGTGAAGTGCGAGACGCCCACGCAGACCGAAATCATCATCAAGGGTGTCGACAAGCAGCAAGTCGGCCAGGTTGCGGCTGAGATTCGTGCCTATCGTAAGCCCGAGCCCTACAAGGGCAAGGGTGTTCGTTACGCCGACGAAGTCGTGGTCATCAAGGAAACCAAGAAGAAGTAAGGGTGCATAAATGATTGACAAGAAACAGGCGCGGTTGCGCAGAGCCCGTAAAACCCGGGCCAAGATTGCCGAGCTGAAGTCAGTGCGCTTGTCGGTGCATCGGA
>CAZHFS010000689.1:0-1079 GCA_964531885.1 uncultured Propionivibrio sp. | reverse complement strand
CAGCCGGCGCATGACCGCACCGCTCAAGCAACTGCTCGACACCACGCGGCAAGTGGCCTCCGGTGACCTCGCCGCGCGCAGCCCGCTTGCCCAACCCGATGAGATCGGCACCGTTTCCGATGCCTTCAACGCCATGCTCGACCGCTTGCAAAGCGTCGTTGCCAAGCTGGACGATAAAAACCAGGTACTCAACGCAACGGTCGATCAGTTGCAGCGCGCCATGGACGAGCTGCACATGACCCAGGATCGCCTTGCCCGTACCCAACGACTGGCGGCGCTTGGCATCGTGGTTGATGGCATTGCGCACGAACTCAACACACCGCTCGGCGTTGCCGTCAACACAGCCTCGCTGATCAACGCCAAGGTGCTTAAACTCGCGGGACAAATCGAAACCGGAATCAAACGTTCGGAGATGGCCAACGAACTACAGCAACTGCAAGAAGCCGCCGAACTGCTCGAACGCAATCTGCACCGTGCCGCCGGACTGATCGAGAATTTCAAGGACATGTCCATCGACACCAAACGCCATGAACACGCCCGCTTTGCACTCGACACCCTGGTCGCGGGCCTGTGTGCTCAAGCCGCGCCAAGCCTCCCGCCACAACTAAAACTCAGCCACGACATCCCGCCGGGGCTGACCCTGGAGGGATACCCTGAACTGCTCGAGCAAGTCATCCTGCAACTCATCGACAATGCGCGTCAACACGGCTTTGAAGGGCGCACCGCCGGAAGCATCTGGCTGAGCGCCAGAACAAGCGACTCCGGAGACATTGAACTAAGAATCCGGGACGATGGCATCGGCATCGCACCTGAAATCATGGATCGGATATTCGACCCGTTCTTCACCACCAAAATGGGGCGTGGCGGCACGGGGATCGGGCTGAGCACCGTGCACAATATCGTCACCATCGCCCTCGGCGGCAACATCACGGTCGAAAGCGCCCCCGGTCAGGGCAGCACCTTCATCCTGCACCTGCCGCTCCGCACTGCTTAAGCCACCGCGATCTTCTCCCGCCAGAAAAGGTTGTCACCAAGGCAGGTCTCCGGCCCTTTCGCCAGCGCATGCTCTCACAATGGCA
>CAZHFS010000688.1:0-1083 GCA_964531885.1 uncultured Propionivibrio sp. | reverse complement strand
TAGCCGCGAGCCTTCTCGAAGTCGCGCATGAAGGCGACGAGGGCCTGGACGCCCTCGAGGGTCATGGCGTTGTAGATCGAAGCGCGCATGCCGCCGACCGATTTGTGCCCCTTGAGCTGGACGAGGCCGGCGGCCTTGGCCTGCTTGAGGAAGTCCTCGTCGAGGGCGGCATCCTTCAGGGTGAAGGGGATGTTCATCAGCGAGCGGTTCTCCAGCGCCACCGGCGACTGGTAGAAGGACGAGGTGTCGAGCAGATCATAGATCAGCTTGGCCTTGGCCCGGTTGAGTTCTTCCATCGCCGCGAGGCCGCCCTTGGCCAGGAGATGTTTGAACACCAGCCCGGCGATGTAGATGCCGTAGGTCGGCGGGGTGTTGTACATCGACTCGGCTTCGGCCTGCACCTGGTAGTCGAAGACGGTCGGCGTGCCGGGCACGGTCTGGCCGAGCAGGTCTTCGCGCACGATGACCACGGTGACCCCGGCCGGGCCGATGTTCTTCTGCGCGCCGGCGTAGATCAGGCCGTACTTGGAGACGTCGATCGGACGCGACAGGATGTTCGAGGACATGTCGGCGACCAGCGGGACGTTGCCGGTGTCCGGCGTGTCGAAGATCTCGACGCCGCCGATGGTTTCGTTCGAGGTGATGTGCACGTAGGCGGCGTTGGGGTCGAGCTTCCAGGTCGAGAACGCCGGGGCGTAACTGAAGTTCTTGTCCTCGGAGGAGGCGACGATGTTCACCTGGCCAAACTTCTTGGCTTCCTTGATGGCTTTCTTCGACCATTCGCCGGTGTGCAGGTAGTCGGCCGAGGCCTTGCCGCGCAGCAGGTTCATCGGAACCATGGCGAACTGGGCGGTGGCGCCACCCTGCAGGAAGAGCACCTTGTAGTTGGCGGGGATGTTCATCAGCGCGCGCAGGTCGGCTTCGGCTTCGGCGTGGATGCTCATGTATTCCTTGCCGCGGTGCGACATTTCCATCACCGACATGCCGCAACCGTGCCAGTTGGTCAGCTCGTCGCGGGCCTGTTCCAGTACGTTCAGGGGAAGCGTGGCCGGGCCAGCGCTGAAATTGAAGATGCGATCCATG
>CAZHFS010000687.1:0-1087 GCA_964531885.1 uncultured Propionivibrio sp. | reverse complement strand
TACTGCTAGCTCTGGGACGTTTCAATCCACTCCCGATTATTTAAACCGGGAGAATCATGCATCCATATCACAGCCTACAACGGCGATTTGTTTCAATCCACTCCCGATTATTTAAACCGGGAGAATGTAGGCGTAGCGGCTTTTACTGCTAGCTCTGGGACGTTTCAATCCACTCCCGATTATTTAAACCGGGAGAATGATTTTGTCTGCGCAATCTTCAAAGCGTAAATCATCAGTTTCAATCCACTCCCGATTATTTAAACCGGGAGAATTGCAGCCATAGATACAATACCAGCAGCTGATATTATCGTTTCAATCCACTCCCGATTATTTAAACCGGGAGAATGCGACAGGCCACAAGGCAAGCGTAGCGAGCCGGGTTTCAATCCACTCCCGATTATTTAAACCGGGAGAATCGCCTACGCCAACGGCAAACGGTTTGTCGGTACAGTTTCAATCCACTCCCGATTATTTAAACCGGGAGAATCGCCAACGTGATCACGATCTTGCCCAACCATTATTGGTTTCAATCCACTCCCGATTATTTAAACCGGGAGAATTTGCAGCAGCATGTCACGGTAATCGCGCCAGGACTGGTTTCAATCCACTCCCGATTATTTAAACCGGGAGAATGCAATTTGCTTCAGGTTAATGTCGTTCAGTTTTTTGTTTCAATCCACTCCCGATTATTTAAACCGGGAGAATTCTGTTACAGCACTCAAACATTGTTGACACTGGCAGTTTCAATCCACTCCCGATTATTTAAACCGGGAGAATGATGGCTGTGCGTGGGAGTTGCTGCAAGAGCTGGCGGTTTCAATCCACTCCCGATTATTTAAACCGGGAGAATAAGGCGGTTGATCACGAGCATGACCAGGCCGACGAGCGGTTTCAATCCACTCCCGATTATTTAAACCGGGAGAATAAGTCTTCAAAGCGTACATCTTCCTGATCGCCAAGGTTTCAATCCACTCCCGATTATTTAAACCGGGAGAATGCGGTCTGCTGATCCCAGTCCGTGGGATTGAGATTGTTTCAATCCACTCCCGATTATTTAAACCGGGAGAATCGTTAATGCGAGGTTTTG
>CAZHFS010000686.1:0-1090 GCA_964531885.1 uncultured Propionivibrio sp. | reverse complement strand
GAGGCGGGAGCCAGCCGGCGCATCCCGGCGGCAAGGAAAACGGCGCCAGGAAATACCTGGCCAGCCCGCTCCGCAGGCTCAAGCCATCGCCAATCGGTCGAGCGGGCTGGCCACGCCGCGCCCGCCGCGGTTGAGTACGTGGGTGTAGATCATCGTTGTGGACACGTCCGAGTGGCCAAGCAATTCCTGCACCGTGCGGATGTCGTAGCCGTTCTGCAACAGATGTGTGGCAAAGGAATGGCGCAGGGTATGCACCGACACCGGCCTGACGCAGCCCGAGACCGTCGCGGCCGCCTTGATCGCCCGCTGCAGTGCTTTTTCGTGCGCGTGGTGCCGGCGCACCACGCCGCTCTGCGGGTCGCATGACTCCCCGGCCGCAGGAAAGACCCAGTACCAGCCCCAGGCCATACCGGCCCGCGGATACTTGCGCTCCAGCGCGTGTGGCAAATACACCCCGGAACGTTCGGCCTGCCGGTCCGCATCGTATAGCGTCCGGACACGAACCAGATGGGCGCGCAAGGGGGCACACAGACAGGCCGGCAGAACCGTCACCCGATCCTTGGCCCCCTTACCGTCGCGAACCACGATCTCGCGTCGCTCAAAATCGACATCTTTCACGCGCAGGCGCAGGCACTCCATCAACCGCAACCCGGCCCCATAGATCAGGCGCGCCATCAAGGCGCTCGTGCCCTCCATGGCCGCGAGCAGGCTTTCGACTTCATGCACACCAAGCACTGTCGGCAGGCGTGCGGGGCGCTTGGGCCGCACCACCTCGTTCAGCCACGGAAGTTCAGTACCGAGCACCTGCCGATAGAGGAACAACAGGGCCGACAAGGCCTGTTGCTGCGTTGCCGCCGCGACATCGTGCTCGACGGCCAGATCGGAGAGGAAAGCAGTCACCTCGCGATGCCCCATCTCCGCCGGATGCCGTAAGCCATGAAAACGCACGAAGGCACGAATCCAGTGGACATAGGCACGCTCCGTCCGTAAGCTGTAATGCCGAATGCGTATGGCGTGGCGCACCTGATCGAGCAGGCGGGGCGCCGCCGCGGAAGATTCAGAAAGAGCATCCATAAGCCACCCTGACAGA
>CAZHFS010000685.1:0-1093 GCA_964531885.1 uncultured Propionivibrio sp. | reverse complement strand
CCGCCGAAATCCCATCGCCCGGATAAAAGGCCACCCCGAACGCACCGGTCACGGTCACCGGGACGCCTGCTACCCGGAACGGCGCCGCCACGATGGAGCGCAAACGGGTCATCAGATGCAACACCTCATCCACGCTCGCATCCTCGATGATCAAGACGAATTCGTCACCAGCCCAACGCGACACCGTATCCGCCAGGCGCACCTCATCGCGCAGGCGGCGCGCCACCACAAGCAGCACACCGTCGCCAAAACGGTGACCGTAGCGATCATTGAACTGCTTGAAACCGTTCAGATCGAGAAAAATGACGGCAACGCCGCCGCCGTCATCGCGCGCATGGCGACGCAGGCATTGGTCGAGACGATCATCGAACAAGCGCCGGTTAGGCAGCCCGGTCAGGCTGTCGAGCCCCGCCTGTTCCGTCAGGGCGCGCCGCTGAGCCAGCACCGTATAGGTCGCCCAGGCACCCAGCAGGGCGATGCTCACCAGCATGACGCGCCAGAGCCACTCGATCCGTTTGTCCTCAGCCGCCACATCGAGCACCGCATACTCCCACAGGCCATTGGGCACACGCGATTCCAGGCGAACCGCACGCGGGTCGTCAAACAGGGCCGCCTTGCCCCACAGCATCCCGCCCGACGTGGTGTCATCCTCGACGCTACGCACGGCAAAGGCAAACTGGCCTTCACTCACGCCCTTGAATGCCGCGCTATTGAACGAGCCCATGTCGATGACCGTCGACAGGAGTCCCCAGTACTTATCGTTGGCAAAGATCGGCACCCTGTAAATCAGCGCCGTCCCCCCCTGCACCAGATTCACCGGCCCGGTAAGGACGCCGGCACGCTTTTCAATGGCCAGCTTCACGCGCGGCCACTGTGCTGGCAGCTTGCGGTAATCCTGCCCGAGCACCGCTTCGTTGCCAGCAACCGGAAAGACGTATTCGGCGCGATACCCGACTGCGACGGATACGACGCGCAGATGCTGCCCTTGGCGGAAAACAGCCTCGAGCATGCCATTCACTTCCGCAGGATCGATAGCGTCCCGATGCACAACGAAGTAAGCAGCTAATCCACTCGACAGATACAAGACGGCGTT
>CAZHFS010000684.1:0-1099 GCA_964531885.1 uncultured Propionivibrio sp. | reverse complement strand
AGGAAATTATACGCCTCGCCTCCCGTGATAACCTTGCGGCATGAGAGAACTGATCGTGGGTGGGGCGCGCTCGGGCAAGAGCACGCTGGCCGAAAAAAGAGCGCTGGAAAGCGGGCTGCCGGTGGTGTACATCGCCACGGCGCAGGCCCTCGATGGCGAAATGCAACGCCGCATTACCCTTCACCAGGCCCGGCGGCCGGCCGAGTGGGGACTGGTCGAGGCGCCGCTGGCGTTACCCGAAGCGATACGAGCGCACGCCGCGGAAGGGCGTTGCCTGCTCGTCGATTGCCTGACGCTGTGGCTATCGAATCTGCTCTTTGCCGGTGCGGCAGCTCGCCAGGCCGAAGCGGGCGAGGCGGTGGACTGCGCGCTGCTGGCCGGACAAATGCAGGCGCTTGTCGATGCCTTGCGCGATGCAACCGGGCAGGTCTTTCTGGTGTCCAACGAGGTCGGTTGGGGGATTGTACCGATGCATCCGGTATCTCGCCTCTTTGCCGACGAACAGGGACGGCTCAATCAGCGTGTGGCAGAGGTGTGTGATCGGGTGACGCTGGTTGCAGCGGGGCAGCCCTTGACGTTGAAGGGCTGATGATCGACGGGAGTGTCTGATGGAGGTGCGACATGTATGCGCGGATCATGGTGGCCATCGACAACGATCATGGGTCCAACGAGGTGCTGTCTTCGGCGATTGAACTGGCCCGTCTGTGCGGCGCGCGGCTGGCGATTAGCCATGCCCTCGACGCCACGCTGTTGAACAACCGGACGGCGCGAGTCTGGTTGGCGGAAGGTGTCGAGCCATTTGAGCGCAAGCAAACGAGCGGGGCGCAGGCTTTTCTCGAAGAAGCGGCCGGACAGGCCAGGGCCGCGGGCATTGACGTGGAAGTGCGCCTAGTCAGTGCCGAGGCGGGGCAGGCCCCCGAGATGATTGCTAGTGCGGCGACCGAATGGCGGGCCGACCTGCTGGTGGCCGGGGCGCATAACCGGCGCGGCATCGAACGTTTCTTTGTCGGCAGCTTCGCCGAGCAGCTGGTGCGCAAGGCCGGTACGACGCTTCTGCTGGTGCGCGCCCGCTGATTTCAAACCCCACGTTCCGCATGGC
>CAZHFS010000683.1:0-1109 GCA_964531885.1 uncultured Propionivibrio sp. | reverse complement strand
CCTGCCGCGGCGAAGGCGGCTATCTGGTCAACAAGGACGGCTACCGCTACCTGCAGGATTACGGTCTCGGCCCGCTGGGCGACAAGCCGAAGAACAAGTATATGGAGCTCGGCCCGCGTGACCGCCTCAGCCAGGCGTTCTGGTACGAGCAGCAGAAGGGCCGCACCATCGAGCATCCGGTGCTGGGCTCGGTCGTGCACCTCGACCTGCGTCACCTCGGCGAGGCGTATCTGCGCGAGCGTCTGCCGCTGATCTACGAAATGGCCGAAACCTTCATGGGCCTCGATCCCGCCAAGGATCCGATCCCCGTGCGTGCCGGCGTGCATTACACGATGGGCGGCATCCGGGTCGACGGCAAGTGTGAGGCATCGATGCCCGGCCTCTACGCCATCGGCGAATGCTCAAGCGTCGGTATCCACGGCGCCAACCGCCTTGGCTCGAACTCGCTGACCGAGTTGCTGGTGTTCGGCAACATGGCCGGCAAGCAGGCTGCCGAGCGTGCTAAGAACGTCGCGCCGGGCAATTCGGCGAGTCTGCTCAAGCAGGCGCAAGCGGTCGAAGAGCGCGTCATGGCACTCAAGACCAAGACCGGCGGCACCGAGCGCATTGCCGACATTCGCAAGGAAATGACCAAGAGCATGGAGGACGGCTGCGGGATTTACCGTCTTGAAGAATCCATGCAGGCTAACTGCGACAAGTTGGCGGAGTTGCGCGAGCGCTTCAAGAACATCTGCATTGATGACAAGTCCAGCGTGTGGAACACCGACTGGCTGATGGCCATTGAGCTCGACTACCAGCTCGATGTGGCTCAGGCGATGGCTCACTCGGCACTCAACCGCAAGGAATCGCGCGGCGCCCACCAGCGTCTCGACGGTCCGGACGGCGCCTACACCAAGCGTGACGACGTCAACTTCCTCAAGCACTCGGACGCCTACTACGTGCCGGGCGCCGCGCCGCGCATTACCTATGGCGACGTGAAGATCACCAAATCTCCTCCGGCGGCCCGAGTTTACGGCGCCGCGGGCGAAAAGGCCGATCAGGAAAGGAAATAATCCCATGTCCGATACCCAAAAAATCATTGAAATCGAGGTGCTCCGCTACAACCCGGA
>CAZHFS010000682.1:0-1113 GCA_964531885.1 uncultured Propionivibrio sp. | reverse complement strand
ACCTGGACAGTGTGCTCGCCCTGATTTCGCGCCATAAACAAGCCTGCGAGGCCAGTGAAAGCCCGCGCGAGACCGATGCCGAGGAAGTCGACGTCGCCCAGCCGACCGAACACCTCGGCGAACTGCGCAGCCTGCTCGAGCGCATCCCGCTCGGCGAGATCGCCCGTATCATCGAAGCCATCGACCCCGACGATCGCCTGCTGGTCTGGCGCGAGGTACGTGAGGAGCGCGGTGAATCCATCCTCGAAGTCCTCTCCGACGAAGTGCGGCAGGATTTGATCGGCGATAGCCACCACCGTAACGAGAAAACGGTGGTCAGCGCCTTCGAGCTGCGCAACGGCCGATTGAGCCAGATCGCGGTCAATACACCTTCCGACCTGAAATGCCTCAAACCCATCTGGGTCGACCTCGTCGCCCCGACCCCCGAGATCCGCGCTTGGGTCGGCCGCTTCTTCGATGTGCAACTGCCCAACCCGAGCAGCCTGACCGACCTGGAGGCCAGCGCCCGCTTCTACATCGAGGACAACGGCGAAGTCCACCTGCACTCGGACTTCCTGCTCGACACCAAGGAAGAATCGCGCAACGTGGCGGTAGCCCTGATCCTGCACCGCGACATCCTGTTCACCGTGCGCACCGAAGAACTTCCGGTCTTCCGTCTGCAACGCTTGCGTGCGCGCACGCAGCCAGGCTACGTCACCGACGGCAAGGACGTGCTGCTCGACCTCTACGCCGCCGACGCCGAGTATTCGGCCGACGCGCTCGAGGACGTCTATGCCGCCCTCGAAGAAGTCAGCCGGCACGTGCTCGGCACCGAAGTGACCGACGCCGAAGCGGCCAAGATCCTGGCCGACATCGCGCGCGAGGAAGACCTCAACGGCCGCATCCGGCGCAATGTGCACGATACCCGTCGCGCGGTGTCCTTCCTCACCCGCGGCAAGTTCCTGAACACCGTGCAAATGGAAGACGCGCGCCAGATTCTGCGCGACATCGAATCGCTCGACGGGCACACGTCCTTCCTGTTCGGCAAGATCAACTTCCTGATGGACGCCACCGTCGGTTTCGTCAACATCAACCAGAACAAGATCATCAAGATCTTCTCGGTGGCTTCGGTCG
>CAZHFS010000681.1:0-1116 GCA_964531885.1 uncultured Propionivibrio sp. | reverse complement strand
TGCGTCAGAGGCGGAAGCGTGCGACGCTGGCCTTGAGATCGCCGGAAAGGGCGGCAAGGTGCTTGGCGGTATCGGCCACCGAGTCCACGGCCTGGGCGTTTTCATCTGAAAGTTGGGCGATGGATTCGACGTTACGCGCCAGGTCCGTCGAGGTTGTCTTCTGTTCACGCAGGGCGTCCGAGATGCATTCGACCGAGTGGCGCACCGTATCGGAAGCCTGACGGATCTCACGCATCGAGGCGCTGGCGTGGTGGGCCGAAACGACGACTTCGCCGACTACGCCGCGGCTGGTCTGCATGCTGTTTACCGCCTGTGCCGCGCCGCTCTGGATGGCGGCAACGACGCCGCTGATTTCCTGGACCGAGGCGGTGGTGCGTTCGGCGAGCTTGCGTACTTCGTCGGCGACCACGGCAAATCCACGCCCCTGTTCGCCGGCACGTGCCGCCTCGATGGCCGCATTGAGTGCCAACAAATTGGTCTGTTCGGCGACTTCGCGAATCACCGTGGTGATGTTTCCGATCTGGGCAACCTGTTCCGAGAGGGATTGCATGGCCAGCGCGGTCTGTTCGACCTGTTCGGAAACGCGGGTAATTTGCGTGGCCGCACTGTCGACCTCTCGGCCGCTGCTGGTGGCCAATTCGCCGGCCGAAACGGCGCGTTCGTTCGCGTCGTGTGCGCTCGTGCCAATGTGGTCGATGCTGACTGTCATTTCCTCGACGGCGGCGGCGGCCGAGGCGGTGGCGGCGGTCTGTTCCTCGGTGCTCTTGGCTACTTGCTGTGCGGCGCCAGCGAGTTGCGTGGCCGCAGCGACAACCTCGTCGGCGCTGGCAGCCACGCCGTGGATGGTGCTGGCCAGGTCGCCGCGCATGCGCTCGAGGGCAGCGAGCAATTGTGCAAGTTCGTCACGTCCGCGAGTGTCTGTGTCATTGGCGCTGAGGTCGCCGCCGGCGATGCGGCCGGCCATGGTATTGGCTGCGCTTACCCGGCGGGTGACGCTGCGCGCGATGCCGATGCCGATGATCAGGGAGGTGGCGATGGCTGCGGCGAGTAGAGCCGCGTTGATTAGCGTGAAAGAAATGGCGTTCGAGACGACCGCTCCCCTGACCGACGAGGGTC
>CAZHFS010000680.1:0-1128 GCA_964531885.1 uncultured Propionivibrio sp. | reverse complement strand
AATCTGATGCCAAACCGGAAATCTTCGACGCTTTGGTACCATCTGGCAATTCCAGCTCAAAACGGGTAATCACCGGGCCGGGGTCTTGCGCGACCACTTTAACATCGCGAATACCATAATGACCCAATGCTTCAACCAGCTTTTTAGCCAGTTCACGCAAACGTTCCTGTGATTGCGTAACCCGCTCCGCTGGAGGAGGATGCAGTAAGCCTAAACGTGGCAAAATCATTAAACCGGGGCGCTCAGGATTTGGCAGAATTTCTTCTAAGCGGCTTTTGGCGGTAGCGGCCGTTTTGGACTTTTTGCCATTACCATTACCGTCCCCATCGGTAGGCGTTTTGTTCTCAGACTCAGGTATTTTACTGTTTTGGGCTTGAGATTGAACTTGCAACTGATTCCTACCGGAAAAATCCGGAATATCCAGCACCGGTTCCTGACGCCCCCGATTGCTTGGTCGTGGCGAGGATTTAAGTTCAGTTACATCCACCCCTTCTCGTACCGGAATTGCGTGTTTACCAGCATTAATACCGGTAGTGCGTTGCAACCAATCAAGGGCTTTATCCATTGAGTTTTGCCCGTCGCGCGCTAAATCCTTGGATGCGTTGACCGTATCCGGTGCTGGTGTAGTAACCTTATTAGCATTAGGTAAGGCGAGGGTTTTGCTATTTTTGGATTTTTCAGGAGCAGTAGCAGGCGAAATTTGCAAACGTTCAAACAGCAATAGAATCCAGTCACCCAACTTTTCCGTGACTTTGGCCCAAGAAATATCCCCAACAATGGTAATACTGCCTAAAAACAGCGACAGCAGAAATAATACTGAACCAAAGTAGCCTAGAAAGGTGCGCATGAAAAAGTTGCCGACTACCTGCCCTAGCAAACCGCCCCCCATGCCGGTGGGATACGGTTCAAGCAATAGGTGAGCCAATCCTGCACCCGATAATAAGGTTAATAATGCACCACAACCCGTTACTATATCATTGATGCCGCCGACAGGATTATTCGGGTTTTTCATGTGGGGGCCAACACGAAATGCGGTCAGACCAAGCACAACCAAAACCACAGGCAAGGCATAAGCCAGATAACCTAACAGGCCTATCAGAAAATTAGCCAACCAAGCGCCATTACAAC
>CAZHFS010000679.1:0-1129 GCA_964531885.1 uncultured Propionivibrio sp. | reverse complement strand
CAATGGCCTGGGGGTGAAGGCGCCCTGGCAGGGTGGCGCACGCGACACGTCAAGCCGTATCAAGGCGGCGTGAGGCGTGAATTCACCATGAACCCGCTCCCTTCCCTGTGCCTTGGCCATGTGATGCACCGGCGCCTGCGTCCGGCAGTCCATGCCTTTGCCTACCCGGTGTTCTACGTGCAATTGCCATTGCGCCATCTGACGGCCGCGCAATGCCCCCTGTTTTCAATCAACCAACCCAACGTGCTGAGTTTTTACTGCAAAGACCATGGTCCGCGAGATGGCAGCCCACTGCTGCCATGGATCGAGCAGCATCTGGCCGAACACGGCTTGCCGACTGACGGCGAAATCACTCTGCAGACCTTCCCCCGCCTGTTTGGCTTCGTGTTCAATCCGGTGAGCTTCTGGTATTGCCATGCCCGCGACGGGCAACTGATCGCCATTCTGGCGGAAGTAAACAACACTTTCGGCGGCACCCACAGTTACCTTCTGCATCGTGGCGGCAAGACGCTCGGCGAAGGCGAGGAACTGGCGGCCGAGAAATGCCTGCACGTATCTCCGTTCAATCTCATTGAAGGGGGATACCGTTTCCGCTTCCTGCGCGACCGATCCGTCCAGCAAGCGCACATTGACTACGATGATACCCAGGGCGCCCTGCTGCTCACCGCGATCTCGGGCAAACCCCAAGCCTGGTCAACACGGACCCTGTTGGGCGCCCTGCTGCGCATGCCTTTCCTGACTCTGGGCGTCGTTGTACGTATCCACTGGCAAGCCCTCAAGCTTTTCCTTAAAGGGGTGCCATTCCGCGGAGCGCATCCCGTTTCGCACTCTCTCAAGGAGTCGACCAAATGAATCAGAGCATCGACCAGACCCTGACCCTGCTCAAAACGCAAACTTTGCCGAGCGACACCCGGACTGTCCTCGGACTGCTTGCCGGGCTGAAGGACGGACTCCTTGAAGTGCGCCTGCCGGACGGCAATGCCGTGTTGTTTGGCGAGGGAGATCGCGGCGTCAGTCTGCACGTTCACGATCATGCTTTTTTCAGCCGGGTTCTGGCTCGCGGCGACATCGGACTCGCTGAATCTTACCTCGATGGACAATGGGATGCCTCCGACCTCACAGCGCTGCT
>CAZHFS010000678.1:0-1130 GCA_964531885.1 uncultured Propionivibrio sp. | reverse complement strand
TGTTCCGGGTCATCGAATCGCTTTACGGCGTGCGGATTGCCCCGGACAGCGCACCGACCTGGCACGAAGACGTGCGCTTCTACCGCATTGAAACGCCCTCAGGAGATCTCGTCGGCCAGTTCTACCTTGACCTCTACGCTCGCGACACCAAGCGTGGCGGCGCCTGGATGGACGAAGCACTGACTCGCCGGCGAGTGTTCAAGGACGGCGCCACTGGCATGCAAACGCCGGTGGCCTACCTCAACTGCAACTTCCCGCGACCGGTCGGCGGCAAGGATGCCACTTTCACCCACGACGACGTCATTACCCTGTTCCACGAAACCGGCCACGGCCTGCACCATCTGCTCACCCGGGCCGAGGAACTCGGTGTCTCGGGCATCCACGGCGTCGAATGGGACGCCGTCGAACTGCCCTCGCAGTTCATGGAGAATTACTGCTGGGAATGGCCCGTCGTCGAAGGCATGAGCGCCCATGTAGACACCGGCGCGCCGCTGCCACGCGCGCTGTTCGACAAAATGCTCGCGGCGCGCAACTTCCTATCTGGCATGCAGACGGTCCGTCAGCTTGAATTCGCACTCTTCGACCTGCGCCTGCACGCCGAATACGACCCGGCGACCCCGCGCGAAGCGCTCGACCTGCTGGCCGAAGTCCGGCGTGAAGTCGCCGTGATCATCCCGCCGGAATGGCACCGCTTCCCGAACAGCTTCTCACACATCTTCGCTGGCGGTTACGCCGCCGGGTATTACAGCTACAAATGGGCCGAAGTGCTCTCGGCCGACTGCTACGCCGCCTTCGAGGAGGCAGGCGATCCGTTCGACGCAGTCACCGGCCAACGCTTCCTGACGGAAATTCTGGCCCGCGGGGGCAGCCGCCCGGCGCTCGAGAACTTCCGCGCCTTCCGCGGCCGCGACCCACAGGTCGATGCGCTGCTCCGTCACAATGGTATGATCAACGCGTAGAGTGCTTGCCGGAGGCCACGCCATGAACCTACCACGCCGAAACACATCTTGCCTTGCCGCCGGGCTGCTCCTGCTGAGCCTGCTGACGAGCCCTGCGGTCAACGCCCAAACCACGTTCCGCTGGGTCGACAAGACAACCGGGCAAACCGTCTACTCGGACAAACCTCCGCC
>CAZHFS010000677.1:0-1133 GCA_964531885.1 uncultured Propionivibrio sp. | reverse complement strand
TTTGGCGACGACTTCGCCTTCGGGGTACAGACCAACGGCACGCTGCTCGATGAAAAGGCGGCCGATTTCCTGACCTCGCGCAACGTCAGTGTCGGTCTTTCGCTCGACGGGCCGATTCCCGGTATCACTGATGCCACCCGCCTGACCTGGGGGGGCAAGAGCGTACATGACAAAGTCCTCAAGGCCATGGAGCGCCTGCGCGGCTACGGCTCGTGGAGCGTGATCACCACCTGTACCACCGAAAACCTGCCGCACCTCACCCGGATGGTCGAGTTGTTCCATGCGCATGAGGTGCCGACCTGCATGCTCAACACCCTGCGCTGCACGCTTCCCGGGGCGCGCGGCGTCAAACCGGCCGACGGCGACATGGCCAAGGCCTTCTTCGCTGCGCTCGACCGCACGCACGAACTGTACAAGGCCACCGGGCGCAAGCTTCTGGTCGCCAACTTCGCCAACATCCTGCTGGCCATTCTCGCGCCGACGGCACGTCGGTTGATGTGCGACATCTCGCCGTGCGGCGGCGGGCGTGCCTTCTTTGCCCTGGCCGCCGATGGCAGCCTCTATCCGTGCAGCGAATTCATCGGCCTGCCGCGCTTCAACGGCGGCAACCTGCTTGAGCCAGGCGGCATTGAGAAGGCGTTGAAATCGGATGCCTTCCGCATCGTCACTGCACGCAACGTCGACCAATTCGCGCCGTGCAACGACTGTGCGATCCGCCACTTCTGCGGTTCGCCGTGCCCTGCCGAGGCGCATGAGATGAACGGCGGCATGGACAAGATCGGCGCCTTCTGCGAGTTCTACAAGGAGCAGGTGAATTACGCCCTGCGCCTGATCGCCGACGGCAAGGCCAACGACTTCCTGTGGGACGGCTGGGACGATGGCACCGAGACGACGTTCATGATGTAAGCCCTTGCAGGATGAAAAAAGCGCGCTCCGGGCGCGCTTTTTTGTTGGATGCGAAGGGGGTCAGGCCAGCAGCCAGTTGAACAGGCCGCCGATGAAGATCAGGTGCAGGAAGAGCAGTCCGCCGAGGAGCATTGGGCGCAAGCCGGCCTGGCGCATACGGGCGAAGGTGGTGTCGATGCCGAGCGCGGCCATCGCCGCCGTGAGGAGCAGGATGCCGAGCAGACGCA
>CAZHFS010000676.1:0-1141 GCA_964531885.1 uncultured Propionivibrio sp. | reverse complement strand
CGAAGCGCACGGTCACCGTCTCGGGCTTGACGACCACGTCCTCGCGCCAGAAGGCGACGCCCATGATCGGGTTGACGATGTTCACCCCGGCGTTGAGGAACTCGAGATCCTTGGCTTCGTGCGTTGCACCGAGCATGTTCGAATCGGTCGAATAGGCCTTCTCGACGCTCATCTTGTAGTCGAAGCCGTGCTTGATGAGGTATTCGCTCATCTCCTTGCGGCCGCCGAGCTCGTCAATAAAGCTCTGGTCGAGCCAGGGCTTGTAGATGCGCAGCGCCGGGTTAGCCAGCAGGCCGTAGCGGTAGAAGCGCTCGATGTCGTTGCCCTTGTAGGTCGAACCGTCGCCCCACACGTTGACGTTGTCTTCCTTCATCGCCACGACGAGGGCGGTACCTGTAACGGCGCGCCCCAGCGGCGTGGTGTTGAAATAGGTGGTACCGCCGGTCTTGATGTGAAAGGCGCCACACTGGATCGCGGCAATGCCTTCGGCCACAAGTTGCGGGCGGCAATCGATCAGACGGGCGATCTCGGCGCCATAAAGCTTGGCCTGGCGCGGAATTGCATCGTAGTCGCTCTCGTCGGGCTGGCCCAGATGTGCCGTATAGGCACAGGGAATAGCGCCTTTGCCGCGCATCCAGTGAACCGCCGCCGAAGTGTCCAAGCCACCGGAGAAGGCAATGCCAACCCGCTCGCCGGCGGGAATATTTTGCAGGATCGTTGCAGCCACAGCGTTATCTCGTGAAGTGTTCGATCCTTATATTGTACCTCGGCTGAGGAATTATTCCGCAACCCGATCGCCTTGCCTGCCTTTCCTGTCGCCAAACGGTCTCCCGGGGCTGTTTCCTGCGTCTCCCCCCTGACGCAAACAGCCGTCCCGGCACCGGCCGAGAGCCGCCAATATGATTTCGTAACAAATTGTGTTTAGTGGAATTTTTTCCCCGACAAAGACTCCTAGCAAAAATGACAGGCCGAGGGTCGCCAGCAATTTCTTTTTTCCTTTGGAGGCCTCCATGAAGACTAGCCGAAATACCCTCTTGATCGGCGCATGCGCGCTGGCGCTATCCATGGCATTCCCGAATCTGTCGACTGATCTGCCTTCGCCCATCTCCGCGGCCCATGCCAAAGGTGGTGACGGCGGCGG
>CAZHFS010000675.1:0-1142 GCA_964531885.1 uncultured Propionivibrio sp. | reverse complement strand
CGACCAAGTCATTTTGAGGGGTTTGCGCGAGTTATCGGCGCGCCTGAAGGTAAGCGAGGTACTCGTTGAGCACCTTGAGCAGTATTTTGCGGACGCGGACGTTGCGGCCTTTGGCGACGCGAGCCTGGAAGACCTGCACGGCGCGGCCGTGCAACACCACCGGCTGGGCGCGACGCGCGCGGCGGGGCAAGCGCAAGTGGCCCTGTACACCCCGGATTTTGACCGGCACGGCTGGCACAACTCGCACACCGTGCTCGACATCGTCACCGACGACATGCCCTTCCTGGTCGACTCGGTGACCCAAGCCATCTACCGGCACGGGCTGACCATCCACCACATCATGCACCCGCTGCTCGGTATCGAGCGCGACGCCAAGGGCGCCCTCGTCAAGACGCACGAGCGCGGCGCGGCGGGCAGCCACACCGAATCGTGGATTCACATCGAATTTGACCGCATCAGCGACCCGGCGCAAGTCGACGCCCTGCGCCAGGACGTCGAAGCCGTGCTCGCCGACGTACGCGCCACGGTCGAAGACGCCGAGCCGATGCGCCAGCGCATCCAGGACGCCATTGCCAGCCTGCAAGGCACCACCGACCACGCCGAGATCAGCGACTTCCTCAAATGGGTCGCGGACGGCAACTTCGTCTTCCTGGGCTACGCCCACTACACCGTCGCCCCTGGCGCCAGCGAACTGAAGCGCGAAGCCACCGGCGGCCACGGCCTCCTGCGCCGCAACGACCACCCGCGCTTTGGCAATTGCCTCGCCGACATCCCGGGCGACATCGCCGCCCTCGACGCCCTGCCCTCGCCGCTCACCCTGATCAAGGCCGACGGCCACTCGACCGTACACCGCCCCGGCTACCTCGACTTCATCGGCGTGCACTACCGCAACGCCCAGGGTCAGATCGCCGGCGAACACGTCTTCGTCGGTCTCTACGCCAGCCACGTCTATCACGTCACCACCGGCGAAATCCCGGTCGTGCGCCAGAAGGTCGCCGCCGTGCGCGACGCCTGCGGCTTCGCCCCGGGCAGCCACAAGGACAAGACCCTGGCCAACGTCCTCGAGACCTTCCCGCGCGACGAACTCATCGAGATCGACACCGCCGACCTCGAGCGCATCGCCTCGGGCATCGTCACCCTGC
>CAZHFS010000674.1:0-1151 GCA_964531885.1 uncultured Propionivibrio sp. | reverse complement strand
GGGAAAAAGCGTTTCGTACTGTGTGGCGTAGGCCGTAAAATGCGCCCTTTCATTTTTTCCTTTCCGGAGTTCGCCGATGTCGATCAAGTCCGATAAATGGATTCGCCGTATGGCCGAAGCGCACGGCATGATTGAACCGTTCGAGCCTCAACAGGTGCGCCACGTCGATGGGCGCAAGATCGTTTCCTATGGGACGTCGAGCTATGGTTACGATATTCGCTGCTCGAACGAATTCCGGCTGTTTACCAATCTCAACTCGACGATCGTTGACCCGAAGAATTTTGACCCGAATTCCTTTGTCGAGGTGAATGCCGATTACTGCATCATTCCGCCAAATTCCTTCGCCCTGGCCCGAACCGTCGAATATTTTAGGATCCCGCGCAATGTGCTGACCGTTTGTCTCGGTAAAAGTACCTATGCGCGCTGTGGCATCATCGTTAATGTGACGCCCTTCGAGCCCGAGTGGGAGGGCTATGTTACCCTCGAATTTTCCAACACCACACCGTTGCCGGCCAAGATATACGCCAACGAAGGCTGTGCCCAGGTGTTGTTTTTCGAGTCCGATGAGGTCTGCGAGACCTCGTACAAGGATCGTGGCGGAAAATATCAGGGGCAGGTTGGCGTGACCTTGCCTAAAATCTAGAATCTAATATCTCTCATCAGCCAGGCAGACCACCTGGCGTTTCCTTCCTGCGGGGGCTTTTTCGGGCTTCCCGCCGGGCGTGTTTCCACCTTTCTCCGTACGGAGTTTTCAGCATGCGTTTCAACTTTCCGGTCATCATCATCGACGAAGATTTTCGTTCCGAGAATGCTTCGGGCCTCGGTATTCGAGCACTCGCCCAGGCGATTGGAACCGAGGGCTTTGAAGTTCTGGGGGTCACCAATTATGGCGATCTGACGACCTTCGCCCAGCAGCAGAGCCGCGCTTCGGCTTTTATTCTGTCGATCGACGATGAGGAGTTCAAGACCGGGGTGGCCGAGAAAACCGTGGCCAAGTTGCGGGCTTTTGTTGCCGAAATTCGTTGTCGCAACGAGGATATTCCGATTTTCCTGCATGGCGAGACGCGTACCTCGCGGCACTTGCCCAATGATGTGCTGCGCGAGTTGCACGGCTTCATTCACATGTACGAGGACACGCCCGAGTTCATCGC
>CAZHFS010000673.1:0-1158 GCA_964531885.1 uncultured Propionivibrio sp. | reverse complement strand
TTGCCGAGCGCATCGCCGCCGTGCGCGGCGACGTATTCCGCCAGCGCCCGGTGCTTAGAGCCACCGACTGGATTACGATGCTGGCCCGAGCCCTCGCCATGTGAATACTACGCCACCGGCAAAACTGAATACCGACACTTACGCCAGCACATTGGCCGTCGCCCGCGCAAGCAGGACATCACACACGGCATGGCCGACGACTGCTAAACAAGCAGCAAAACTGCAAACACTCCCGACACAATCACTACCCCGTAAGGTAGATGAGCAAAAGCGCCGATCAGCCCACCACCCGGGATCCCATCAACTACCGGAGGGAAAGCATCCGGCCTTCGCCCGGGAGCGTGCCGAGTAGGCCACGTGGCAGAACGAATGGTCATTCGGCGCCAAGCCTTGTTACACGCCACCAAGCACATTGCCCAAACACCACCGATCAGCAAGCCGAAAAGCACAGAATAAAAAGTGTACTGTGGGCCTAGAAATGTGCCTGCCATAGCCAACAATTTCAGGTTACGGACATCCAGACCACCCATGACGCAAAAGGGTAGCATCAAAACCAAACCGACCACCCCTCCCCCGGCAGCAGCAATAACGCCAGCCCAGGCATAAAAAAGCGCCTGCAACAAGAACGCCACCAAGACTCCATTTAAAAAAAGACCATTCGGGGTTTGAGGGAAGAACCAATCGTATACCGCCGCAAGCAAAAGAAATCCGACCAGCGCGATCATCAATACTTCCGGCGGCACAACCCCTTGATAAAGACTGCCTTCGACCATATACCCCCCGACACCACAATATCGACGAGATTACCGAACCCGCTCCATGTCAAAACATCGCCTCATACCAAGTACGGGGCACCCAACCGGGAACGTTGAAGCAGCGCCAAGCGCCTCTTCTTTTTTCGTTATAGCGCCCCATGAGCAAAGAAACAAAACTCTCTGCCTAGGCGCTCTTGCCTATCCGCACTGCAACGGTGATGCCCCATGCCAACGCCGTGCGGCGAGCGCCCGCCGGCGGATTGTGTGACAATCCGGGCAATGACCGAGGACTCCAGCATGACCCCCGACGACTACTGCCAAGAAAAGGCCGCCGCCAGCGGTTCGAGCTTCTACTACAGCTTCCTCTTCCTGCCGCCCGAGCGGCGCCGCGCGATCACCGCGC
>CAZHFS010000672.1:0-1164 GCA_964531885.1 uncultured Propionivibrio sp. | reverse complement strand
CCTTGCTGGCGTCGTCGTCGCGCAGCAGGATGGCCCACAGCGTCTTGACGAAGTCCGCGCCCAGCTCCTCCTGCTGGAACTCCCAGACGATGGCGTTGGCGCCGTCGGCCATGAACATGTCGCGGAAGGCCTGCGGGTCCTTCATCAGACGGCGCTGCAGGAGCGCCATCTGATTGTTGAAGGTTTCCACCGCCGCGCTCTGTTCGAGCGCGGCGACCTGCGAACGCGCCGTATCGAGCGTCTGGCTGGCGTTCAGGTAGCGGGTGAGGTCATCATCCCGCGGGGTGAGTGCTTCGTTGCTCATCGAATGATCTCCGCGTCGCAGTTGGCCGAGACGCGCTTGATGCGGCTCTTCAACTCGGGGGTCGGGGTGATGCGCTCGAGGATGCCCGGGATCAGGCGACCGACTTCACGGCTTTCGCCATCGACCACGATGCGCGTCTTCTCGAACAGCTCCGAGAGGTCCTGATAGCAGGTCTTGCAGTTGGTGCACTTGGCCTGGTCCGCCTCGTCGTAGGTCACCAGCGCTTCGCCGGTGGCGGTGGCGGTCGCTGCCGCAGCGCAGGCCGATTGCGTGGCGCCACCGCCGACCGGGACGATGGGAATCATCGTGCCGTTGCCGACCTGGGCCTTGCTCGAAGCGGCCAGCTCGGACATCGCGCGGGCGATGCCGTCGAGCGAGACGTCGCGCTGCTTGCTGGTGCTCTGGACTTCGGCCTGCAGCGCGGCGACGGTGGCGCGGTGGTCGCTGTCCATGCGGGCAACGTGCTGGCCATCCAGGTACTGCAGCAGGTGCCAGTTGCGCCGGCGTTCCTCGACCAGGGCGACCATGCTGCTCGACACGGCCATGCGCACCAGGCGCTTCTTGCCGTCGGCGGCGTAGATGAACGGGGTCTTGCCGTTGCGCTGGGCCACCGTCATCTCGATGTACTCTTCGACCGGCACGGCGTTGGCGCCTTCGGGCAGCTTGGAGAACTGCTTCTTGAAGCGGATTTCGCCGAGCGCGAAGTGGGCCGGGGTGAGCGGCATTTCCTTGAGCTGCAGCTGGCCGTTGTCGTCGACGTACTCGAGGGTGGTGGTCGTCCAGGTCTTGTCGACGTCCGGGTTGCCTTCGAGCGAGAACCAGTCGTGCAGGTTCTTGCCGCGGCGCGGGTCATGCACGAA
>CAZHFS010000671.1:0-1169 GCA_964531885.1 uncultured Propionivibrio sp. | reverse complement strand
GCCTCCGCGGGCGTTTTCATGCCGAGCGCCTGATGCGGGCGTCGGCGGTTATAGAAATCGATCCAGTCGCTAATGACGCGGCTGGCGTGCTGCAGGGTTTCGAAACGGTGGCGATGAACGCATTGCTCTTTCAGTGTCCGGATCAAGCGTTCGATCAGTCCGTTCTGCTGGGGCGTATGTGGCGTGATGAACTCCTGTCGCAGTCCGTAGCTGCGCACCAGTGCCGTATAGCTGCGGCTGGTAAAGACGAGCCCGTTGTCGGAGCGTAGCAGGAACGGTGCCTCAACACGGCCTAGCGTACCGAAGCGCGCAATCAGTGCATGTTCCAGCGCCGCCTCCGCCGTCTTTGATTTGCCACTACGCGACAGATGCCAGCCCAGTAGTTCGCGGCTACAGCAGTCAGCCACCAGAGCGAGAACCGCCCATCCATCTCGTCCAGTCCAGACGCGACACAGATCGGTGGCCCAGCGCTCATTCGGTTTGCCAGCCACGGAAGCCCGCGCTTCGATTCTCGGTCGAAATCCGATGGCCCGCTTCCTGACCTGCCAGCCCTTGATCTGGAAGATCCGTTGCACCGTGTTCTTGTTCATGCTCAGTAATGACGCCACCGTGCGATAGCCGAAGGAAGGGTTCTCTTCGATCATTTTCTTGACCGGTTCGGCAAGGTGTTCCTGAACCTTTGGCATCTTCTTCACAGGGCGGTAGTAAACGCTCCGGCGCGGCACTTCAAACCATCGGCAGAGCTTGCTGATCGAAACGTGTATGCCCTCAGCCATCAGTCCCTGGTGGATCGTCTCGATCACTTCTCTTCCTCGCCCAGCAGGGACTGCAATTTTTTTCGGGCACGCAACTCCAGCATTGCTTCGCCATAGGCTTCCTGCAATTCCTTGAGCTGCTTCTCATACTGCTCACGCATGTCTTGCGGATTGGTGCGCAGCGCATTCTCCATGCCGCGTTTCGCATCATCCACCCAGCCTTCAATCTCAGACGGCGGCAGGTCGAAGGCCCGGCTCGCCGCCGCTACCGTCGTCTTACCCTGCAGGATTTCAATGACCAGCGCGCTTTTGCGCTTGACCGTCCATCGCTTGATTTCTTCTTCCATGACCGTGCTCATCGTGTTCCACTCCTTCAAGGTTAACACTTGAGCAGATTTTCACTGGGTCATTACA
>CAZHFS010000670.1:0-1180 GCA_964531885.1 uncultured Propionivibrio sp. | reverse complement strand
GACTGCCAGAGCGAGGACCTCGAGCGCAACGAACTCTTCCTCGTCGAGGGCGATTCGGCCGGCGGCTCGGCCAAATCCGGCCGCGACAAGGAAGTACAAGCGATCCTGCCGCTGCGCGGCAAGGTGCTCAACACCTGGGAAGTCGACCCCGGCAGCCTGTTCGCCAACCGCGAAGTGCATGACATCGCCGTGGCGCTGGGCATCGACCCACACCCGCCCGAAGCGCCCGACGGCGTGCTCGACAACCTGCGCTACGGCAAAGTGGTGATCATGACCGACGCCGACGTCGACGGCAGCCATATCCGGGTCCTCCTGTGCACCCTGTTCTACCGCCACTTTCCCAAGCTCGTCGAGCACGGCCACCTCTACTTCGCGCAGCCGCCGCTGTACCGCCTTGATGTGCCGGGCCAGGGCAAGAACCGCCCGCCGCGCAAACTCTACGCGCTCGACGACGCCGAACGCGAAGCCACCCTGGACCGCCTGCGTCTCGAAGGCGTCAAGCCCGAGGCGGTCGTTCTGTCGCGCTTCAAAGGCCTCGGCGAAATGAATCCCGAACAGCTGTGGGAGACGACGATGTCGCCCGATACCCGCCGCCTGATGCGCGTGCGCCTGCCGGCCCTCAATGATGCCCTGCCGGTAATGAACATGCTGATGGCCAAGAACGAGTCGGCCGGCCGCCGCGCCTGGATGGAAGCCAACGGCGCGCTGATCGACGCGGAGATTTGAGATGTCGCACAAACACGAAGACACCGCCACGCCCGATCTGTTTGCCAGCGCTCCGGCAGAGCCCGACACAGCAGGCGGAACAAGCACCGCTGATACGTCCTCGCCCGAAGTGCTGGACTCGTCATCCTCCGCCCCCCCTGCACCGCCCGTACCCCCCGCACTCACTGTAACAAGTGACGACGACGGCGAAAGCATTGACCTGCACAAGAGCGCGGCGCGCGACTACCTCGAGTACGCCGTCGCCGTGGTCAAGGGCCGAGCCCTGCCCGACGTCAAGGACGGGCAGAAGCCGGTGCAGCGCCGGGTGCTCTATGCAATGCGCGAACTCGGGCTGATGGCCGGCGCCAAGCCGGTGAAGTCGGCACGCGTGGTTGGCGACGTCATCGGTAAATACCACCCGCACGGCGACGCTTCGGCCTACGACGCGATGGTGCGCGTCGCCCAGCCCTTCTCG
>CAZHFS010000669.1:0-1182 GCA_964531885.1 uncultured Propionivibrio sp. | reverse complement strand
GTACTTCCTTCTAGTTGGCTGCAGCATCAGTCGTTCCTGCCTTTCTTACACGTTTCGCCGGGGCCTTGGTTTCAGCGGCGGCGTTATCGTTAGGGGTTTCGCCCTGCGCCTCTGCTCGCGGCTTCACAGCGCGGCCTTTCGGCTTGTCACCGGCATCCCCACGGGGAGCGCGGCGCGGCTTACGGGCATTGTCGTCGGCCAGCGGTGCATCCTGAGCAACCGCAGGCTGCTCGTTACGGTTAAGCACTTCACCCTTGAAGACCCAGACCTTGACGCCAATGACGCCATAGGTCGTCATTGCTTCGGAAGTTGCGTAATCGATATCGGCACGCAGGGTATGCAGCGGCACGCGACCTTCACGGTACCATTCACGACGGGCAATTTCTGCACCGTTAAGACGACCCGAGCTCATGATCTTGATGCCTTGCGCGCCAAGACGCATCGCATTCTGCATCGCGCGCTTCATCGCACGACGGAACATGATGCGCTTTTCGAGCTGCTGGGTAATCGAGTCAGCGATCAATTGCGCATCGAGTTCCGGCTTACGAATCTCTTCGATGCTGACATGCACCGGGATACCCATGATCTTCTGAAGAGCCGAACGAAGATGATCAATCTCCTCGCCCTTCTTGCCGATCACCACACCCGGACGAGCCGAAAAAACGGTGACGCGGGCGTTTTTAGCCGGACGCTCGATGAGGACGCGGCCAACAGAAGCATGCTTGAGCTTCTCTTTCAGAAAGTCACGAACCTTGACATCTTCGTTGAGCATGGTTGCAAAATTCTTGCTGTTTGCATACCAGCGCGAGGACCAGTCACGCGTAACTGCCAGACGGAAACCAGTCGGATGAATTTTCTGTCCCATTGTTTATCCTTAGTTTCCGACGGTCAGGAAGATGTGGCAGGTGGGCTTGACGATGCGATTACCACGCCCTTTGGCGCGAGCGGTAAAGCGCTTGAGCACCATACCTTTCTCAACATAGATCGTCTTGACCTTGAGCTCATCGATGTCAGCACCGTCATTGTGCTCGGCGTTGGCAATTGCCGACTCCAGCACTTTTTTGATGATGCCAGCACCTTTCTTCGGACTGAACGCCAGAATGTTCAACGCCTTGTCCACCGGCAGGCCGCGGATCTGGTCGGCAACGAGTCGGCCCTTTTGGTCCGAGAGCCGAACGCCGC
>CAZHFS010000668.1:0-1182 GCA_964531885.1 uncultured Propionivibrio sp. | reverse complement strand
GGTAATCCCCCCATCTTTAGGGGCTGCCAGAAGTAGAGCTATGCGGCCATGGCCAGCCGCTGTTTTGGGGTGATGCCGCCCAAGGCCATGTTGGGGCGCTCGTGATTGTAAAGCCAGAGCCAGTGAGTCGCGTATTCCTGAACCTCAGCAATCGACTCGAACAGGTAATGGCCGAGCCAATCGTAACGCACAGTGCGGTTGAAGCGCTCGATGTACGCGTTCTGCTGCGGCTTTCCAGGCTGGATGTAATCGAGGCGAACGCCGTTTTTCTGCGCCCACTCGGTCAGTGTCTTGCCAACATATTCCGGCCCGTTGTCGCTGCGGATCGCCGTCGGCTTGCCCCTCCATTCGATGACCTGATCGAGCGCACGCACGACCCGCTCGGCGGGCAAGGAGAGGTCAATGTCCATGGCCAACGCTTCGCGATTGAAGTCATCGATGATGTTGAGCATTCGAAAACTACGCCCATCGGCCAGCTGGTCGTGCATGAAGTCCATTGACCAACACTGGTTAATCGTCTCTGGCACCGCCAGCGGCTCGGGTTTCTCGCGCACGATCCGTTTGCGCGGCTTGATGCGCAGATTGAGTTCAAGCTCGCGGTAGATCCGATACACCCGCTTGTGATTCCAGCGGTAGCCCTTAACGTTTCGCAGGTACAGAAAGCACAGGCCAAAACCCCAGTTGCGTTGGTTGTGGGTCAGGCGAATCAGATGATCGGCGATCTCTGCATTCTCCGCCGAGCACTTCGCCTGGTAGCGGTAGCAAGTTTCGCTTATCCCAAACGCCGCGCACGCCACGCGTATGCTTGTGCCGCGCTGCCGTACCGCATGGTGTGCCATCTCGCGCCGACGAGATGGCTTCACCACTTTTTTTCGAGGGCCTCCTTGACGATCTCCGCCTTCAGCCGTTCTTCTGCATACATCTTCTTCAGACGAGCGTTCTCTGCTTCGAGCTCTTTGAGCCTGGCCATGAGCGATGCATCCATGCCACCGAATTTCGCACGCCACTTGTAAAACGTCGCCGAACTGATGCCGTACTCCCGGCATAACTCCGGCACCGGTTTGCCAGCCTCCGCCTGTTTGAGTACAGCGATGATCTGGCTGTCCGAAAACCTCGATTTCTTCATCTTGTAGAACTCCCTCTGTCCGAGAAAATTCTACTTCTGAACACCCTTATTTGCCG
>CAZHFS010000667.1:0-1204 GCA_964531885.1 uncultured Propionivibrio sp. | reverse complement strand
TGCTCGACGCCGCGCTCAAAACCCAACTGTCCGCCTACCTCGAAAAACTGCAGCAGCCGATCGAACTCGTCGCCACGCTCGACGCCAGCGCCGCCGCGCAAGACATGCGCCGCCTGCTCGCCGACCTCGCTGCGCTCTCGCCCAAGGTTGCAGTGCGCGAAGACGGCCAGGACGCGCGCCGTCCCTCGTTTTCCGTCGGACTGCCTGGTGCGGCTGCCCGCATCCGTTTTGCCGGGCTGCCGCTCGGCCACGAATTCACCTCGCTGGTCCTCGCCCTCCTACAGACCGGTGGCCACCCGCCGCGCGTCGAACCCGCGGTGATCGAACAGATCCGTGCGCTGCCCGTTGGCCAGCAAGGCCTGCGTTTCGAAACCTACATTTCCCTCTCCTGCCACAACTGCCCGGACATCGTGCAAGCGCTTAACCTGCTCGCTGTGCTCAACCCCGGCATCGAGCACACCATGATCGACGGCGCCCTGGCGCAGGACGAAGTCGCCGCGCGCAAGATCATGGCCGTGCCGACGATTTACCTGAACGGCGAAGTCTTCGGCCAGGGCCGCATGGCGCTCGAGGACATCCTCGCCAAACTTGACACCGGCAGCGCCGCGCGCGAAGCGGCCAACCTCGCCGACAAGGCCCCCTACGACGTGCTCGTCGTCGGCGGCGGCCCGGCCGGTGCCGCAGCAGCGATCTACGCCGCGCGCAAAGGCGTGCGCACCGGCGTCGTCGCCGAACGCTTCGGCGGCCAGGTGCTCGACACGCTGGCGATCGAGAATTTCATTTCGGTATCGGCGACCGAAGGTCCCAAGCTCGCCGGCGCACTCGAACGGCACGTCCTCGACTATGACGTCGACCTGATGCAGCGCCAACGCGCCACTGCCCTGGCACCCAATGCGGATGGCCTGACCGAGATTCATCTCGAGAACGGCGCGGTACTGCGCAGCAAGACGGTGATCCTGAGTACCGGCGCCCGCTGGCGCGAACTCGGCGTGCCCGGCGAGCGTGAATACCGCGGCCGCGGCGTCGCCTACTGCCCGCACTGCGACGGGCCGCTGTTCAAGGGCAAACGCGTCGCCGTCGTCGGTGGCGGCAACTCGGGCGTCGAAGCCGCGATCGATCTGGCCGGCGTCGTCGGCCACGTCACCCTGCTCACCCGCAACGCCCTGCGCGCCGACGCCGTGCTGCAAAAGCGCCTGCGCAGCCT
>CAZHFS010000666.1:0-1209 GCA_964531885.1 uncultured Propionivibrio sp. | reverse complement strand
CTGCCCGGTGTTTTCGCCGCCGGCGACTGCACCACCGTGCCGTACAAGCAGATCGTCATCGCCATGGGCGAGGGCGCCAAGGCGTCGCTCGCCGCCTTTGAACACCTGCTGCGCCAACCCCTCCCCGTCTAAAGGCAATCAGCGCGGGGCCGGCACGCCCACGGCCGGGGGCAGATAGATCCGATAACGGTTCTTGCCTTCGGCCTTGGCGTCGTACATGGCTTTATCGGCGTTGCGCAGGAGTTGCTCGTCGCTCTCCTCGCCTTGCCCGGAAAACAGGGCAATGCCGATACTTGCCCCGACTGTTGCGGTTCCGGCCACCAGCGCACAGGGCTGCCCGATGCTCTCAACCAGACGTTCCGCGATCTGGGCCGCCTCATCGCTGGAAGCGACCGGATCGAGGATCACCACGAATTCATCGCCCCCGAGGCGGGCAGCCGTATCGTGCTTGCGGACGGCCTCCCGGATACGCCCGGCCACCTCGCGCAAGAGCGTATCGCCCGCCGCATGGCCATACTGGTCGTTCACCGCTTTGAAACCATCGAGATCAATGAACAACACGGCCAGCCGGTCTTGATGGCGGCGCGCACGCGCGATCCCTTGTGCCAGGCGGTCGTCGAACAGGCTGCGGTTGGGCAGGCCGGTCAGTGCATCGAAATGGGCCAGGCGCCGCACCGCGGCCTCCGCGGCCCGGCGGTGCGCGACCTCCCGCTGCATCTCGGCATTCCGTCGCAGGGCATAGACGAACAAAGCCAGCGGCAAAGCCAGGCCGACCGAGATGATTTCATCGATGTTGTAACGTTCAAGACCACGCGTCGCATCGTGCAGGGATTCGAACAGATCGAGCGAATCTGCCACCCACCAGACCCCGAAGCACCACAGCATGATCCCCCACAGGTCACGCCTCGCGGCGGTCCCGAAGAGAAAATGCACCACCGCCTCCAGATGCTGCATGCGTCGACCCACTCGGAGAATGACACTACCAGCGAACCGGCCGGCCGCATTTGCGGCCAGCCACGATGCGGGTGCTCCCCCGCACCAACAGAGATCAGTGCGTTGCGGTCTGCCTGCGTCGATCGTAGGCCTGCAAGTGCGAATAGGCAAGCGCGAGCAGAGGCGTTGGCACGCCCAGGGTCTGCGCTCGTTGCACGAAATCGCCGAGGATGTGCTCGGCCTCGGTCGGCCCGCCGCGCTCGACGTCGCGCAGCA
>CAZHFS010000665.1:0-1212 GCA_964531885.1 uncultured Propionivibrio sp. | reverse complement strand
CACTCGCGGGGTTCTTCTGCAAACGGCATGGTGTTCGCACCATGCCGTTTTCTTTGGCTCTGTCTGAAATAGCTGTTGAGCTGGTCTAGATTTAAAGCATGGTTCGACCGAAGGAGGAGAATCATGCGCCGTCAGGACTTTTCAGAGCTGCTGGTGCGGCTGCAGGCGCTGACGCCACAGCAAAAAGCGATTGTGCTTCGTCGCCTGGATGAAGAACGAGGACATGAGGGCGCTCGCGTTGCCGGCAAGTTGCCGGAGCCGATTCGGTGCCCTCACTGCGATGCCCCAAAGAATTGCTTTGGGAGTTGGGGCCAGAGCCATGGATTTAAGCGGTATCGGTGTAAGAGCTGTGGCCGGACCTTCAATTCACTGACCGGAACCGCCTTGGCGCATTTGCGCAAGCGCGAACAGTGGGAGTGTTTTGCGCAGGCCTTGATCGAGGGCGTCAGCGTGCGTGATGCCGCACGTCGATGCCAGATCGACAAGAACACGGCCTTTCTGTGGCGGCACCGCTTTCTGAAATACGCGGCTGGGCATCGGGCAACGCATGAAGCGGGCATCGTCGAAGCCGACGAAACCTTCTTCTTGGAATCCTTCAAAGGCCAACGGCACCTACCGCGTCCGCCTCGTCATCGTGGCGGAGTTGCCAACAAGCGCGGCATCAACGCCGAACAGATTCCGGTGCTGGTCGTACGCGACCGCAGTGGCCAGACTGCCGACTTCCAACTCTCGGTTCTGGATGCCGTTCATGTTTGCGAAAAACTCGAACCCCTGGTCGACCGCGACGCGATCCTCTGTACAGACAGCGCCAGCGTCTATGCCGTCTTTGCCCGAACGACCGGTATCGCCCATCGCACCATCAATGTCCGGCGTGGCATGCGGGTTGTCGGCGGGGTATTTCACATCCAGAACGTCAATGCTTACGACAGCCGCCTTAAGAGCTGGATGCGCCGCTTTCACGGGGTCGCCACCCAATACTTGGAAAACTATCTGGGATGGCGTCGTCTGATCGAACGCTATGCACACACAATCAGCCCTTCCGCTTGCCTTGCAGAAGCAGTCGGCCGACCAATCAACAGCTAACTTCTACAGAGCCAAAAAAAAACGCCAGTCCTTCAGGACTGGCGTTTTACCTGACGCAAGGCGTCAGATCATCTGGATTAAGCCGAAATGGCAGCCTGAGCAGCAGCCAGACGAGCAATCGGCACACGG
>CAZHFS010000664.1:0-1216 GCA_964531885.1 uncultured Propionivibrio sp. | reverse complement strand
CTACCAAAGTCGCTACGAATCGGCGCTCGAAGAAGAGTTGTCGATCCCGGAATACCTTGAACTGTGCAAGCAAGACCCAGGGGCTTATGCTTCTGTGGCTGAGCGTATGTTGACTGCAATCGGAGAGCCCGAGTTGGTTGATACACGTCTCAACTCACGTCTGTCTCGTCTTTTTGCCAACAAAATAATCAAGGTTTACCCGGCTTTCCGTGAGTTTTACGGAATGGAGGAAGTCATTGAGCATGTCGTGTCTTACATCCGGCATGCTGCCCAAGGTCTGGAGGAGAAAAAGCAGATTCTCTACCTTCTTGGTCCCGTCGGCGGCGGTAAGTCCTCATTGGCTGAAAAGCTAAAATCGCTCGTAGAAAAGGTTCCTTTTTACGCAATCAAGGGTTCGCCCATTCATGAGTCGCCTTTGGGCTTGTTCAATCCCGAGGAAGACGGTGCGATGCTCGAGGGTGAATACGGCATACCCCGCCGTTACCTGACAGGAATCATGTCGCCGTGGGCAGTCAAACGCTTGCGTGAATACAAAGGTGATATCTCGCGCTTTCGCGTTGTCAAGCAGCATCCTTCCATCCTGCGTCAGATCGCCGTATCCAAGACGGAGCCGGGTGACGAAAACAATCAGGATATTTCATCCCTCGTCGGCAAGATTGATATTCGCAAGCTTGAGGAGTACTCGCAAAACGATCCTGATGCCTACAGTTATTCAGGTGGCTTGTGCCTCGCGAATCGCGGATTGCTTGAGTTTGTTGAAATGTTCAAGGCCCCCATCAAGGTGCTGCATCCCTTACTGACAGCAACGCAAGAGGGTAACTACAAGGGAACGGAAGGCTTTGGGGCGATTCCCTTCGATGGCTTGATACTGGCCCATTCCAATGAGGCTGAATGGCTCTCCTTCAAGAATAATCGTAATAACGAAGCGTTTCTGGATCGAATCTACATCGTCAAGGTACCGTACTGCCTGCGTGTTTCAGAAGAGCAGCGCATTTATCAAAAATTGATCACCAACTCGTCGCTGGCCAATGCGCCCTGCGCACCCGATACGCTCTCCATGATGGCGCAGTTTTCCGTCCTCTCCCGTCTCAAGACACCTGAAAATTCGTCGATCTATTCGAAGATGCGCATCTATGACGGCGAGAATCTCAAGGACACCGATCCGAAGGCTAAGTCATATCAGGAATATCGCGATTACGCTGGCGTAGACGAAGGG
>CAZHFS010000663.1:0-1229 GCA_964531885.1 uncultured Propionivibrio sp. | reverse complement strand
CTTGGTTGCGGTGCCCCGCTGATCGATTTCGACGAAGAGCTTGTACCGTCGGGGAGCGATGACACTACGCAACAGCAGGCTGAAACGCCGACGATTCGTCCGGAAACTTCCCCGGAAAGCTGAGCTCATTTTCCCTGGGCAAGCTGTTGCAGACGCTGGTTGATGTTTGCCAGCGGCAGGTTGAGCTTGAGTTCGCGGTCGATCGTGACCAGGAAGGGGTAGAGTTCTGGTGCCAGCCGGATCAGGCTGGCACGGTCAAGGTCGCTCGTGAGCCAGGATGAGACGGTTGACCAGTCGGCGAGCGCGCTCTCGTCGGGTGGATCGATCACCATGTTGCCGCCTTGTTGGCAGGCCTGCACCGCCCGAGCTCTGGCGAGCGAGAGCAATTTGTGCGGGTTGTTCTCCCGGTCGCTCAGGCTATGGGCCAGGCCGGCGCTCAAGGTGAGCGTGATTGTTTCGTTGCGGACGGTGATCTGTCCTTTCTTGAGTGATTTGCCGATCTGCCTGGCAAACCGGCTGCCGTCGGCGGCACTGACGCCAGGTGCCAGCAGTGCCAGTTGGCCAAGGGCTGCCTGGCCGAGCACATCGTCGCGAGAAAGCCGCGAAGCGATCAGATCGGCGAGGTGTGCATCAATACGGGCCAGGCTTTGCGCACCGAAACGCTTTTCGAGTTCTGCCCGTGCATCGATGGAAAACACCAGCAGGCTGGCGGCTTCTTGCGGCGCGACGTTCGCCAAGCGGTTGGTGAAGGTGGTTTGGTCAAGAACTCGGGATGCCGGCGAATTCGCGTGCGGACCGGCGATCACGCACTCGAGGATATCGCGTATTGCCCCAGTGTCCATGGTCTTGGTGATGAACGCGGCCACACCGGCGTTCAGGTCGCGTTCGCGGTGCTCATAGTGTTCGATGTCGGAAACGATCAGAACGACGGGAAGCGAGCGCAGGTGGCGTTTTGTACTGGCACGCATGCGCGCCAGCAGGTCGCAGGCCTCAAGACGTGGTGGTTGGGCGCCAGAGATCACTGCACGAATGCTGGTGTCGAGCATCAGGGTTTGCCAAGCGGATTCGCCATCGCTCTCTTCGATGATCGAATACTGTGCGGTCAGTCGTTTACTGAGGGTGGCACGAACCACGCGCGACCCATCAACGACGAGCAGTTTTGTCTTGCCGTCCATCGATTCCCCCGCCTGACGTTTCTCGTCTTATGGCATCGCGATACTGTACTCGAG
>CAZHFS010000662.1:0-1231 GCA_964531885.1 uncultured Propionivibrio sp. | reverse complement strand
CCCGCGTCTCGCCCTCGCGGGCGCGCAGCTTGTCGATCTCGTCGATGAACACGATGCCGCGCTGTGCCAGCGAGAGGTCGCCGCCGGCCTTGTCGATCAGGCGCAAGAGGATCGCTTCGATCTCCTCATTGACGAACTTGCTCTGCGCGAGCGAGGTCGCGTCAGCGGTGACAAAAGGTACGCCAAGCAGGCCGGAGAGTGTCTCGCAGGTCAGCGTCTTGCCGGTGCCCGAGGGGCCGACGAGGAGCACGTTGCTCTTGGCCAGCGTAACGTCGCCAGCGGACTGTGCTGCGACGCGCCGGTAGTGGGCATAAACGGCGACGGCGAGCACCTTCTTGGCCTCATCCTGCCCGATCACGTACTGGTCAAGGTGGCGCACGATCGCGCTTGGGGTCATGCCGTTCTTGAGCACTGCGGTCTCCCTGGGGTGATTGGTGGTTGCGCCCGACACCCCCGTACCGTCAGGCGCCGCGCATTCGCATCAACGCCATGGTAGTGCAATTCGCACTGTGCAGGCAGAGGCAACCTCCCCATAACCAACAGTCAGCCGCCATTAAGCCGAGAGGTACCTACCATGCCATAGGCACAAGGCTGCAGCTGCGGTATGCTTGGCCTGTTGCCCGCGACGGGCTTGACTCAAAGACTGGATGGGCCATGTTTGAATGGTGGCACTGGATCGTCCTAGGCATCGTTCTCGCGCTCGCCGAACTCGCCGTCCCGGCCTTCTTCATCATCTGGTTCGGGCTGGGTGCGCTGGGCGTCGGCTTCGCCCTGCTGATCCTGCCAAACCTGAGCCTCGCCACCCAACTCGTCCTCTGGGCGACACTCTCGGCCGCACTCACCGCGCTCTGGTTCCGCTACCTCAAACCGCGCACGGTCAGCCAGGTCGGCTCCTCCTCGGGGGCGCTGCTTGGCGAGGTCGGCGTGCTGGTCGGCGAACTCACGCCGCAAAGCCGCGGCCAAGTACGCTTCCAGAAACCCCTGCTCGGCGCCGACCTGTGGGCCTGCTACGCCGACACCCCCCTCGCCGCCGGCACCCGTGTCCGCGTCGTCGCCGTCGAAGGCAGTTTTCTTAAAGTGGAGTCCGCACAATGATCGAAATGCTCGGTGCCACCATCACCTCGTTCTTTTTCTTTGTCTTCGTTCTGGTCACTGTCGCCAAGGGCGTGCGCATCATCCCGCAGGGCGAGGAATGGATCGTCCAGCGCCTCGGCAAGTACCGCGTGACGCT
>CAZHFS010000661.1:0-1232 GCA_964531885.1 uncultured Propionivibrio sp. | reverse complement strand
CTCCATGACGTTGCTGACTTCATCGGCGGTGAAGGAGCTGGCGAGTCCGTCTTTGTCCATGCCCATATTCAGCATATAGCGCTCATAGAGTTCCATTGCTGCCTGGGAGGTGAAATTCAGAATGACAAGTCCGGAAAAGCCACCGTCGAACAAGACAAAGCAGCCAATATCAGGCTTCAGGCAGGTTTTGGTAATGCGTTGAACCATGCCGGAATAGCGAATCTCGCTCTGGGTGGCAAGCGTCAATACCTTGGTTACCGACTCGCAGAGACTGATGACGATGTCTTCCGTTCCGAAAACAACGGGCGGCTTCTTGGCGTTCATAGGGGCTTCCGTTTATGAAAGAGGCGCTATCAATACCATAGATGCATGTCGAGTGGGCCGCAAATTTGCAGGAGACCCCAAGGCAGGCGGGAAAGGTGGCGGCGAGTCGGCAGGCGGTTCAAGCCCCGCCAATGGCCTTGATATGTAAGGCGCGCTTGCCGAGTTTGCCGATGACGTGCATTTCACAAGGTTTGCAGTCAAAGCGCAGGGTGAGTTTTTCATTGCCGTTGATGAGGATCAGCGGATCAGGACGGATGCCTTTAACCTGCTTCGGACACAGATTGAAGCTGTATCGCAAGCAGTGCTTGGTGATCATCAGCGACACCTCACCACGCTCCTGCTGCGCTTCAAAAGCCGGTGCGATGACGCGCACACCGTGTCTTTCATAGAATGCCCGGGCGCGGGCGTTGAGTACGTTGCCAAGATAGTCGAGCGTATCCTGCGGGTAGGAGACCGGCGGTACGACGGCTTGGGTACGTGCCGGGCGGCGGTAGGCGGCACGCCGTGCCGCATCAAGAGACTCGATCACGTTCCGGCGCAGACCGTTGAGCATGGCGGCAGGCAGGAAGCGCGGGCCGTGGGTGACAATGTCGATCGTTTCGGCGCAGTAGATTGTCGTGCCGAGCTTGCCGATGCCTTCCCGCAGCGAATTTTCGGCGCGTTCCGGGTCGCGTGCGGAGTCTTTGGGGTGGTCGATTTCGGCCCGCGCTTCGATCCCATCCTCGTCGCGTGCTTGGAGTGCGTAACCGGTCGTGGTTTCACTGAACCGTAGGTGGATCGGAAGACGCCGCTCCGCCGACACCTTTTCGAGTTGTCGTTCAAATTCCTGGTCGCGGTTGCGGTATAACGCCGTCCCGACCGCCAGATCGTCTGGGAGACGGCCGCCTGACAGCGCTGGAAACAGTCGA
>CAZHFS010000660.1:0-1242 GCA_964531885.1 uncultured Propionivibrio sp. | reverse complement strand
AGTTGACAACGGGATGGCGACGCGGGGAGACTGGCGAAACAAGCTGTAAAAATAATTACACCAACTCAACCCCCGGGAGCTTCTGCCATGCCGCGCCTCAATCGCCTTCTGCCTGTCCTGCTCGTTGCTTTTCCCGCCGTTGCCGCTGCCCAGCAGGTGAATATCCTGTGCAGCATGAACCCCGAATGGTGCCGCAATGCGGCGGCAGTCTATGAACGGACAGAGAAGGTAAAGGTCAGCGTCATCAACAAGCCGACCGGCGAATCCTTTGCCCAGCTGATGGCCGAGCGCGATCGGCCCAAGGTGGATGTTTGGTTCGGCGGCACCATCGACCCGCACCTGCAGGCCGCCGATTCCGGCCTCCTGCAGGAATACCAGTCGCCCAGCCTGAGCCAGCTGCACCCCTGGGCGCAGACCGCCGCCAAGGTTTCCGGCTACCGCACCGTGGGCCTGTATTCCGAAGTGCTCGGCGTGGCCTATAACGCCGAACTCTTGCAGAAGAAAAAGCTGCCGATCCCCAAATGCTGGAAGGATCTCGCCCAGCCCGCGTATCGCGGCGAAGTCCAGATTGCCAACGCCCAGTCGAGCGGCACCTCTTACGTGGCCATCGCCACCTTCGTCCAGATTTTCGGCGAAGAAGGCGCCTTCGACTTCATGAAGGCCATGCACCCCAACGTCAGCGCCTATTCGCGCCAGGGGCTTGGGCCGATCAAGTCGGTGGCCAAGGGCGAGGCCGGCGTCTCGGTGAGTTTTTTGCATAACGCCGCGCAGGAGGCTGAGCTCGGCTTCCCGGTCAAATACCTCACGCCGTGCGAAGGCACCGGCTACAGCGTCGGCGGCATGAGCATCGTCAAGGGCGCACCGCACGCCGCCGAGGCCCGCCGCTTCTATGAGTGGGCGCTCTCGCCGCAGGGCCAGAAAGTCGCCGCCACCTCGCGCTCCTACCAGTTCCCCTCCAACCGCCAGACGCCGGTGCCGGAAGGCGCCCCCAACCTCAAGGGCGCCAAACTGATCGACTACGACCTGCAGAAATACGGCGCCAGCGCCGAAAGAAAGCGCTTGCTGAGCCGCTGGGAGAAGGAAGTCTATAACCGGTAAGACGGTTGCCTCAAAACGAAAATGGCGCGATGGGTTCGCGCCATTTTTTTGTTCTGACTTACCGGAGCGCGTGTTGTTCTATAGCTTCAAAGTTCAAAGTTACCGGTCTGCGGGCTTTTCTCGCAGGTCCGGTACTCCCGGGTT
>CAZHFS010000659.1:0-1243 GCA_964531885.1 uncultured Propionivibrio sp. | reverse complement strand
GCATATCGCTGATCGGATCGCTCATACTCATCTTGTTCTCTCCTGCTTACCAGCTTGCCTTGGTCACGCCCGGTACTTCGCCGCGCATGACAAAGTCGCGCAATTTGCTGCGACCCAGGCCGAACTTGCGGAAAACGCCACGCGGACGGCCGGTCAGCTGGCAGCGATTGCGCAAACGTACAGGGCTGGCATTACGCGGCAGCGCCTGAAGTTTGACACGCGCTTCGAAGCGCTCTTCTTCCGAGCGCGAGACGTCGTCGATAATGGCCTGAAGAGCTGCACGCTTGGCAGCAAACTTCTCGACCAGTTTGCGACGCTTCTCTTCGCGGTTAATCAATGCGAGTTTTGCCATGTTCGCCTCAGTTCTTGAAGGGGAATTTGAAGGCGGCAAGCAGAGCACGCGCTTCTTCGTCGGTCTTCGCAGTGGTGGTAACACTGATGTTCATACCACGCAGCGCGTCGATCTTGTCGTATTCGATTTCAGGGAAAATAATCTGCTCTTTGACACCCATGTTGTAGTTGCCACGGCCGTCAAAACCCTTGCCTGAAACACCACGGAAGTCACGCACACGGGGCAGCGCAACCGAGATCAGGCGATCGAGGAACTCATACATGTGCGGCCCACGCAGGGTCACCATGCAACCGATCGGATACCCATCACGAATCTTGAAGCCGGCGATGGACTTGCGAGCCTTGGTAACCACCGGCTTCTGACCAGCGATCTTAACCATGTCACCAACGGCGTTCTCAAGAACCTTTTTATCAGCGACGGCCTCACCAACACCCATGTTCAAGGTGATCTTGGTAATGCGCGGAACCTCCATGATCGACTTATAGCCGAACTTGGCTGCCAGATCCGGCACCACCTTTTCTTTGTAAAAATCAAACAAACGTGCCATAACCGCTCCTTACGCCCCCACCGTTTCGCCGTTCGACTTGAAGACGCGAACTTTCGAACCATCCTCAAGGACCTTGAAGCCGACACGATCGGCCTTTTGCGTTTTCGGATTAAGGAGCGCAACGTTCGAAACGTGCAGCGGCATATCCTTGTCAATCACGCCACCGACCACCCCTTTAACAGGGTTCGGCTTCACGTGCTTCTTGACGCGGTTAATACCCTCAACAACAACACGCTCAGCGTCGACGCGGCGCGAAACCGTGCCACGCTTGCCCTTATCCTTGCCAGCTATGACGACAACCTGGTCGCCCTTACGAATCTTTTCCATGGTCGCCTCTTAGAGCA
>CAZHFS010000658.1:0-1248 GCA_964531885.1 uncultured Propionivibrio sp. | reverse complement strand
GGCACCAGCACCCGATGCTTTACCGCGTCGGCAGCGACTTGCATCGGTGCAGCAACGTAGCTCTCACGACGGATATCGGCCGGGGCGACGCCCAGTTCGCCCAGCCAGCGGGCAACGTCGTCCATGTACGCGGCCTGCCCGCACAGCCAGGCGCCCAGCCCGGCGGTTCCGGCCAGCAGCGCGCGCAAGCGCGGTGCATCGAGTCGCCCGGCATGGGCCGGCAGACGCCCCTGCGGCTGCGTCAAAAAGAGATGCAGGCGAAACCGCGGGTGTGCCGCAGCGAGTGCTTGCAGTTCCTCGGCATACAGCACGTCGGCGTCGCTGCGCGCGCTGTGGAAGAAGTCGATGTCGACCGGCGCGTTGTTTTCCAGCAGCCAACGGGTCATCGACATGAGCGGCGTGATGCCGCTACCGGCCGAAAAAAAGGCCATGCGCGGCGGGAGGGTGCCGTCGCGCGCCAGACCGAAGTCCCCGGCGGGTGCCAGCGCCGGCAGGGCCATGCCTGCCTGCCAGTGATCGAGCAGCCAGTTCGATACCCGCCCCCCCGTCACGCGCTTGACGCTGATGGCGATTTCCTCGCCGCGATTCGGGCTGGATGCGATCGAATAGGCTCGCCAATGGGTGCGACCGTCGATCTCGACGCCGAGCGAGATGAATTGGCCGGGATGGAAGTCGAAGCGGCGCGCCTCGGGCGCAGCCAGGGTGAAGGTGGCGCAATCGTTCACTGCGTCGCAACGTGCGCGACAGACGAGCGGCGTCTCGCCCTGCCAGACGGGAAGCCGAGCTGCGTTGGAATTCATGGAAGTAACCCCAAAGGAAAAACGCTCCGCGCGCAGTGCAATCCTTACGCGCGGAGCAAGGGCATGATCGGTGCTATCAGGCGGCGAGCATGTCCGCGAGATCGCTTTCGACCTCGCCGATCAGGCGCAGGCCAAACTGCTGGTTCAGCGTGGCAATCAGGTTCGGGGTCAGAAAACCCGGCGCCGTCGGGCCGACGCGGATGTCCTTGATGCCGAGCGAGAGCAGGGTCAGCAGGATGACGATGGCTTTCTGCTCGAACCACGAGAGCACGAGCGACAGCGGCAGGTCGTTCACCCCGCACTCGAAGGCGTCGGCGAGCGCCAGCGCCAGCTGGATCGCCGAGTAGGCGTCGTTGCACTGGCCGATGTCGAGGAAGCGCGGGATGCCGTTGATGTCGCCCAGCTCCAGGGTATTGAAGCGGAACTTGCCGCAGGCGAGCGTCAGGAT
>CAZHFS010000657.1:0-1254 GCA_964531885.1 uncultured Propionivibrio sp. | reverse complement strand
GAGCGCTTCTCCTGCCAGGCCGCCTGCCATGCCGGCGAACCCGGCAAGCCCTACGGCAATAAATACACCACCGAGGAAGGCGAACTCGGCGACATCTGGCACCTGAAGTACGTGCGCGGCGGTTTCCTCGGCCAGATCGACGACCAGTACCTCGACCATACCCGCTTCGATGCGGAAAAAGCCAAGGAAGCCGGGCGCAAGTCCGACCCGAAGACCGGTGGCGGCTACGATGACATCAAGCTGGTCAATGGCAAGCCCGAATTCATGAACAAGGACGGCAAGCCGGCCAACAAGGGCGGCACCTACTGGCTCAAGCCCGAAGACAAGGTTCCCTTCGACGACAGCAAGTTCAAGGCGGGCGATGAAGTGGCCTCGATCCTCGTCGCACCGTTCACGGGCGACCGCGGCGACATCGCCACCAGCGCGCGCTGGGCGAACGGCAAGTGGACCGTCGAGATCGCCCGCAAGCTGGTCACCGGGTCGAAATTCGACGTAAACTTCAAGGATTTGTCCAAGCCCTACGGCTTCGGCATCGCTTTCTTTGACAACGCCCAGGTCCGGCACGCCTTCATTCAGGAGCCGCTGCTGCTTAAATTCAAACAGTAACCCAAGGCCCGGGTGATGGGTTCCCACCGGCGGGATCCATCGCCCCGCGGCTTGCAAAAATGCGGATTCCGAAATGGACCGGACTCGGCTAGAATCCGCCCCGTCCTGATCGCCGCCTGGCGATCCATGAGCCGATCACTTGACCGGCCGACCGAACGAGAGCAAGCCCGTGCATGCCAACGATCCAAGCAACACCGTCTGCCAGCGCATCCGGCTGAGCGGCGTCGTCCAGGGAGTCGGTTTCCGCCCCTTTGTCCTGCGCCTGGCCCGAGAACTCCAGTTAACCGGCTGGGTACGCAACGATGCGCTCGGCGTCGAAATCGAAGCCTGCGGCCTGGCCACCAACGTGGCCATGCTGGTGCAACGCCTGCACCAGGACACCCCGCCGCAGGCCCGCATCGACGCGATCAGCTCGCGGTATACCCAATCGGTGTCGATTTCCGACGACTTTTACATCCTCGACAGCCGCGGCGGACGCGCCGCAACGATGATCGGCCCGGACACGGTCATCTGCCGCGACTGCCTGCACGACATGTTCGACAGCAAGGGACGGCGCTGGCGTTACGCCTTCTCCAACTGCTCGCACTGCGGCCCGCGCTACACCATCTGCCGCAACCTGCCCTACGACCGCGACCGCACCAGCCTCAA
>CAZHFS010000656.1:0-1256 GCA_964531885.1 uncultured Propionivibrio sp. | reverse complement strand
CCGTTGATCGCGTAGAGCATGGCCTTGGCCAGGTTGGCACGCGCGCCGAAGAACTGCATCTGCTTGCCGATACGCATGGCAGAAACGCAGCAGGCGATGCCGTAGTCGTCGCCCCAGTACGGACGCATCAGGTCGTCGTTCTCGTACTGCACCGAGCAGGTGTCGATCGAGGTCTTGGCGCAGAATGCCTTGAAGCCCTCCGGCAGGTTTTCCGACCACAGCACGGTCAGGTTGGGTTCCGGAGCCGGCCCCAGGTTGTACAGGGTGTGCAGCACGCGGAAGCTGTTCTTGGTCACCAGCGTGCGGCCGTCTTCACCCATACCGCCGATCGATTCGGTCACCCAGGTCGGATCACCGGAGAACAGCTGGTCGTAGTCCGGCGTACGCAGGAAGCGCACGATACGCAGCTTGATGACCAGATCGTCCATCATTTCCTGCGCTTCGTCTTCGCTGATCAGGCCGGCCACGAGATCACGCTGGAAATACACGTCGAGGAAAGTCGTCACCCGACCGATCGACATCGCAGCACCGTTCTGCTCCTTGACCGCAGCCAAGTAGGCAAAGTAGGTCCACTGCACGGCTTCACGAGCACTGGCAGCCGGGCGGCTGATATCGAAGCCGTATTTGGCGGCCATTTCCTTCAGTTCGCTCAGGGCGCGCATCTGCTCCGACAACTCTTCGCGCTGACGGATGTTGGCTTCACTGAACTCGGCGTTGTCGAGCTCCTTGAATTCGCGTTTCTTGTCGGCGCGCAGGGCGTCAACACCATAGAGCGCGACGCGGCGGTAGTCGCCGATGATCCGGCCACGGCCGTAGGCATCGGGCAGACCGGTCAGCACGCCCGACTTGCGGCACTTGAGGATTTCATCGGAGTAGACATCGAACACGCCGGCATTGTGGTGCTTGCGGTACTTGGTCCAGATTTCCGAAACCTTCTCATCACCCTGGAATCCGTAGCACTCAAGACCCTGCTCGACCATGCGCAGACCGCCGTTCGGGACAATGGCGCGCTTGAGCGGCGCGTCGGTCTGCAGGCCGACGATGACTTCCAGCGACTGATCGATGTAACCGGCGTCGTGGGCGGTGATGCTGGTCGGGATGCTGGCGGCAACGTCGAGCACGCCACCCTTCGACTGCTGTTCCTTCTTCAGGAGTTCTGCCATCTTGGCCCACAGGGCCGTCGTGCGCGCCGTCGGGCCGGCCAGGAACGAAGCGTCGCCTTCATACGGGGTGTAGTTCTTCTGGATGAAGTCGCG
>CAZHFS010000655.1:0-1258 GCA_964531885.1 uncultured Propionivibrio sp. | reverse complement strand
CGCCCTGCACGGCGCGGGCGATCGTCTCGCCGTAGCGGCGCAAACCATCCTGCGCGAGAAAGGCCTGCACCGCCTCGGCCTCGCTGGCGTAAGGGCAGCCTTCGCCGTCCCACGGCGAGAGAAAAGTCAGCGCCTCGCCGAGCGGCGCGAACAACTGACGCACGGCCGGCGTGAGGCCGTGGATGTCGCAGGCGATGAGGGTATGCATGGGTGAAGTAAATGTCCTCAATTAAAGTAATTGGGGTACGCCCCCTAATACTTCGGGTTATGCAGCATAGCACTCACTCAGCTGCGAAAAATTGAACCGTGCTTGCGCAAGTGCAGTTTCCGCTCGATTACGAAGTGCCTCGTCGAACCAGATAACGTTGCCGCATTGAAAGCCCAGAAATTCAACAAGCACCAGACAATCCAGCGCAATCTGCGGCAGGCCTGATACCTCAAGAGACCATGACCTTGGCAGGAAGTGAACGAAGTCGTTTCTCAGCGAGTTCAGACGTTTGACGCTACGTCCTTGTGTACCCATAGGAACGAACTTCTTGGAGTGGGCGAAATAGAGCATGTCGTTGGACTTGACCTTCTTGTATAGACTGAGGAATGAATCAAGTTCTTCGACGGGAAACTTGCCACCTTCGCGATACGCGGCAAGCCAGGCAGCGGCAATGTGATCTTTGAGCGGTCGTAACCCGTCGGAGCCACGTAGAGCCAGAACCATGAATCCCTGAGTTGTGTTGTGGAGGGCAAGGACAACCCACTTCCAGTAGTCCGCTCTGTTCGAGATCCGTGCGGACCATTCGCACAGTGCCTCCAGGCCAGTAACGGCCTCCTCCATCTCGTCAGTCCGTAACCAGTGCTCAGTCATTGCCTTGCCGCATAACTATAAATTTGGACAGCATTTTTTGCTGTAAAACTCCGGTGACTTCTCCGGTGACTTCTGTATAACAGTCCAACGGCCATCGGCCGAAACGACGCTTCCATGCGGCTTCTAGGGCCACTACTGTTTTTTCCACAGTGCCAAATTGGCCATAAAAAGCAGCAGCTCATCCCTCCTTGCTCCTCGGGCCAAAACCACGATCTTTGCTCACAATCGGGGGCAGACAGAGTCATCTGTTGTCCCGGCATGACAACCAAGACATTCATCCCGCATCCTACCCCTTGCCAACGGCATCTTCAATCGCCGTTTACCCTGCTCTGGAACCCGCATCCCGATGCGCCTTCCAGCCCTGCCCCGCCAGGATCAAGCACTGACGCGCCTTGCAGG
>CAZHFS010000654.1:0-1270 GCA_964531885.1 uncultured Propionivibrio sp. | reverse complement strand
GAAATGCCGTTGTCGTCATAGAAGGCGATCAGCTTGGACAGTTGCCAGGTGCCGGCCAGCGAACAAGCCTCGTGCGAAATGCCTTCCATCATGCAGCCGTCGCCGAGGAAGGTATAGCTGTAGTGGTCGACGATGGGGAAGCCGTCGCGGTTGAATTCGGCGGCCAGCAGCTTCTCGGCCAGTGCCATGCCCACGGCGTTGCTGATGCCTTGGCCGAGCGGGCCGGTGGTCGTTTCGACGCCCGCGGTGTGGCCGAATTCAGGGTGGCCCGGGGTTTTGCTGTGCAGTTGGCGGAAGCGCTTGAGTTCGTCGAGCGGCAGGTCGTAGCCGGTCAGGTGCAGCAGCGCGTAGAGCAGCATCGAGCCATGCCCGTTGGAGAGCACGAAGCGGTCGCGGTCGGCCCAACGCGGATCGGCCGGGTTGTGCTTCAGGTGGCGCTGCCACAGGGCGACCGCCATTTCGGCCATCCCCATCGGTGCGCCGGGGTGTCCCGAATTGGCCGCCTGAATGGCGTCGATGGCCAGGACGCGGATGGCGTTGGCCAGGGAGGCTTGAGAACTCATGAGCGTGACTCCGTAGGGCAAAAGAAAGGTGTGAGGTGCAGGAGAGGCGAGGCAATCCTGAATGTAGAATTCAGGATTGTTAAAGTCATGGATTTTATAGGGTTGTTGCCCCGGTGTCAGCAGGGCGAGCGGGTCTTTCTTGATTGTTCGATACGACTTAGTGGCCTTAAGCGGCCGTATGTTACCTCAGGGCAGGGCGGTAGCGGGTACAATGCAGGGCGGAGGTGAAACGTGACGGCAGTTGTACTTTATCTAGGTCTCGGCTTGTTTACCGGGGTGTTGGCAGGCTTGCTCGGTGTCGGGGGTGGTCTGGTGATGGTGCCCATGCTAGTCATGCTGTTTTCGAGCCAGCCGGGTTTTCCCGCCGATGAGATATTGCACATGGCGCTGGGTACCAGCATGGCTGTCATCTTGTTTACGTCGCTGGCTAGCCTGCGCGCGCATCATCAGCACGGCGCAGTGATCTGGCGGGTAGTGCAGCAGATCACGCCGGGCATCCTGGTCGGCACGGGGCTGGGGACGATTTTTGCCGCACAGGTCCCGGCCAAGCCCTTGGCCATCTTCTTTACGGCTTTCGTCTGCGTGGTGGCGGTGCAGATGGCGCTTAACCTCAAACCGAAAGCGACGCGCCAATTGCCCGGTACGGGCGGGATCGTCGGTGTCGGAGTGGGCATTGGGGCACTCTCGGCGCTGGTGGCGATCGGCGG
>CAZHFS010000653.1:0-1274 GCA_964531885.1 uncultured Propionivibrio sp. | reverse complement strand
GCCCGAGGTGTTCTTGAGCATGGCGGTAACCACCGCGGAGGCGGCAAGCGCGATGATCATGAACCAGAAGGCGCTGTCGTAGCGGCCACCGCTCGTCTGGATGAGGTAGCCCATCACCGGAGCGGAGACCACCCCGGCCATCTGGCCGCCGAAATTCACGATGCCGGAGGCGCGGCCCATGATCTTGGTCGGGATCTGATCCATCAGGATGCCCCAGAAGAGCGCCATGGCCAGGAACATGAAGAACGACGAGATGCACTGATAGAACACAGCCATGTCGGCGCTCTCGACGCTGAACACGAGGTAGAGGAAGCCGGCGCTGATCACCGACGCCACACAGTAGATCCACTTGCGCGCATCCTTGCCCTTGTCCGACAGGTAGCCGCCGAGCAGCGTGCCGACCGTGCCGCACAGGAAGGGGATGGCGGCCATAACACCGGTCTTGGCCAGCGAGAAACCGCGCACCTTCATCAGGTAGCTGGGCAGCCACGACGAGAAACCCCAGAAGGTGATGTCGAAGAGGAACCAGATCAGGGCCATCTGCCACAGGATCGGCGACTTGAGCACGGTCATGAACGGGATCGGGGCTTCGGAGGCGCCCTTGCCGCCGCTCTCTGCCGCCTTGTCGGCCTCGAGTTCGGCGAGTTCGGCCGGCGTCATGTGCGGGTGATCCTTCGGATCGTTGCGGATCCAGATGTACATGCCGGCGGCGATCAGGATGCCCGGGATGCCCATGATGATGAACACCATCTGCCAGCCCAGGGTACCGATGATCGCTGCGGCAACAGCGGCGGCCAGGGCCGGGCCGAGGGTATTGACCGAGGACTGGATGGCCGTCGCACGCCCGCGTTCCTTGCTCGGGAAGTAGGTGGCGATGGTCTTCCACGACGAACCGGGGAAGGCACCTTCGCCAAGGCCGAACAGGAAGCGCACGGCGAGCATCAGCGGCAGGGTGAACACGAAGCCGGTGAGCGTGGTGAAGATCGACCACCAGGTGATGGCGAAAGCCATCACCTTGCGCGGGCCGAACTTGTCGCCCAGCCAGCCGCCGGGAATCTGGAAGCCGGCGTAAGCCAGGAAGAAGGCGCTGATGATCAGCCCCTGTTCGGTGGTGTCGATGCCCAGGTCCTTGCCGATGAACGGCAGGGATACGCTCATGATCATGCGATCAAGGAAGGAAAACATCCAGCCGAGCCAGATGAAGAGCAGGACGGTGTAGCGGGTCTTCCAGGTTTTCTGTGTGCCGGCAAGCGCCAGGCTAGGTACGGAATTCA
>CAZHFS010000652.1:0-1276 GCA_964531885.1 uncultured Propionivibrio sp. | reverse complement strand
CCTGACGGCCAGCAACGGTACGATGCTGGCTCAAACCCAAGGAGAGAAAGGTTGGACGAGACCATGACACAATGGCTTTGCGCACGACGCCTGGCGGCAGGTTTGTCTGCCGTTTGCTTATGGTCCACGCCCATGGCCAACGCGGCTGACCAGTACCTCTTTGACGTACTCAAGAACAAAACCTACCTGAGCAGCTGGAACACGCTGATCGCCTCGCAGCCGGATGCGCCTGACTGGCTCAAGGCGTATGGCAAGACCAAGAACGGCCCGGCCACCCCGGCCGAACCCGTGACTGCGGGAGGCAAGACCTATGAAGTCGGCATGGTGTGCAAAACCCACGCGTGCGGTGGCAACCGATTTTTCGTGACCTTTGTCGACCGGGGGCGCAAGGCGTACGGGCTGCTGCTCCAGGGCGAGCAGCGCAGCTTCTACGGCTCGCCCGAACCGGAGGTTTCCGAGGCGCTGAAAAAGGCAGCCAATCTGCCGTAAAACGAGCCGGCCGCACCCGCACCTCCCGCTTCAGGCCCGCAGCGCCCGATCAACGGGCGATACTGCGGAACAAGGCCGGGGAATCGATCATCACTGCGTCTGCCCCCAAGGCTTTTGCCTGACGGTAATCGGCCTCGCTGTTGATGCCAAAGAGCACGATGCGCGCCACCCCCTGACTCCGGAAACAGGCCATGGCTTCTTCATCCCACACCAGCAGGGCCTTGGACCGCGCTTCGCCCAGGGTGAACTTCTCGACCACCTCGACCTCGCGCTTCATTTCCAGGCCGAACCAGCGTTCGCGCTGGCCGCTGGCGGGCAGGGAGCAGCGGTGCGAAAGCGCCACCTCGGCAAGTACGGCACGCGTGTCATCACGGCTTTCGAACCGCGGCACATCGGGGGCCACCGTGGCGAGCGCGTCGAGGTAGCGCGTCTCCGTCGAATACACGCGCACCCGGCCCAAGCTGCCCGTGCGCTGCAGGACCGTCTGCAAGGCAAGCGCCATCCCTTGCGCATCGGCGTCGGGCGATTTGAGGTCGATGAAGAAGGTGGTCTGCACAAAGCGCTGCAAGACCGATTCCAGCGTGGGAATCGCCACCCCTTTGCCGCGCCAGGGATACGGCGTTCCACCGGTTTTCCACCCGGCATCGACACCGGCCAACTCCTGCGCAGACAGCGCAAAAACGGGGCCACCCCGATCGGTCAGGGCATCCAGCGCAGCCGGCCGATACAGCACCGGCACGCCATCGCGGGAGAGCTGCACCGTCACCCAGACCGAATCCACCCCCTG
>CAZHFS010000651.1:0-1293 GCA_964531885.1 uncultured Propionivibrio sp. | reverse complement strand
TTCCTGCTCGCGCTGGCGATCGTCAGCGTCTGGGGCACCAACTTCGTCGTCATCAAACTGGCCCTCGGATCGCTGCCACCGCTACTCTTCGCGGCACTGCGCTTCTCCCTGGCGCTCATTCCGGCGATGTTCTTCCTGCCCCGTCCGGCGGTGCCCTGGCAAAACCTTGCCCTGTATGGCCTGTTGATCGGCGTTGGCCAGTTCGGCCTGCTCTACGTGGCGATGAACGGCCACATCTCGCCCGGTATCGCATCGCTGGTTGTGCAAACGCAGGTGTTTTTCACGATCAGCCTGTCGATGCTGCTGTCCGGCGAACGAGTGCGCGCCTTCCAGTGGTTCGCGCTCTTGCTCGCCAGCTCCGGGATCGCCACCATCCTGGCCCATACCGACGGAACGACGACCGTGCTTGGCCTGGTGCTGGTACTGGGGGCATCGTTCTCATGGGCCGGCGGCAACATCGCGGCAAAACGCGGCGCTCCGGCCAACATGCTGGCTTACGTCGTCTGGTCCAGTGCCTTCGCCATTCCACCCCTGTTCGCCCTCTCCCTAGCGCTGGAAGGCTGGGAAGCGGTTAAGGCCGGCGTACTCCATTCGGGTTGGAACACCTGGGCGGCCATCGCCTGGCAGGCCTGGGGCAACACCCTGTTCGGCTACGCCGCCTGGGGTTGGCTGCTGGCGCGCCACCCAGCCGCAACCATCGCCCCGATGGCCTTGCTGGTCCCGGTGTTCGGTATCGGCGCTTCCGTCCTGTATCTGGGCGAACCGCTGCCGGCGTGGAAACTGATCGCAGCAGCGCTGGTCATGGGCGGATTGACCCTGAATCTGCTCTGGCCAAAACTACGCGCCGCCCTGAGTTGAAGCACGCCCATGATCAACTGGTTTCGGCAACGATTTTTCAAACGCAAGCCCCTGTCCGACATCGAACAGGCACAACAGCTCATCGAAGCCATCGACCATGGCGGCATCCCGCTCAACCCGGCCAAGGTCAATGCCATCGCCCGCAACCTCGGCCTCGAGGTTTCCCGCCGCGCCCCCGTCGAACACACCATCGCGCGTATCCGGGCCTATTTGCTACGGATCTGATGATTCGATCCAAGGGTAAGTCTGACGGCAAACGCAAAACACCCCCCCCGAAACGCCAAGTGCTCACCGTTCTTGGAGCAGCCGCCATCAATGCTCCTGAGAAAAATCGGGCAAAGCGACACAGGCTTATCACACGGGGACGAAACCGGCTTTAGCAAGAATCACACGCCGCAGAGGTCACCCACCGGGATGTCGGGCACGCGGACAACT
>CAZHFS010000650.1:0-1298 GCA_964531885.1 uncultured Propionivibrio sp. | reverse complement strand
TGGGCGCGCATCAACGAATTCAAGCTTATTCGTGCTGGTTACACGAGCACAGGGGTTCCAACCAATATCAACATTGTGCGTTCCCTGCGTGGCGCAACGGGGCGGCGTATTGCGATGGGCGCGTCGGTACAGCGAAATCTTTGCGAATTGCGCAAACAACTCGAGGCGCTTGAGGAGGCAGGAGAAGGAAATACGCCAGAGGCCGAAGAATTGAGACGCAAGATTGAGAACTTGCTGCGTCAACTGGATCGACTACCGTTCATCGACGATTTTGACCTCCGTTACAACAACCGAATCCGCCTTCCGCTCCCTTCGACGCAGGCCGTGATGTTTTGCCTGATGGACGTTTCTGCATCAATGGATGAGCGAAAAAAACAGGTGGCCAAGCGCTTTTTCATGCTGCTTTATCTCTTTTTAACCCGCACTTACGAGCATCTAGAGGTTGTATTCATCCGCCACCACACCGTTGCCGAAGAAGTCGACGAGGATCGGTTTTTCAAAGCCCAGGACACGGGGGGAACCGTCGTCTCATCAGCGCTGCGCCTGATGGCCGAAATCATTGATGCCCGGTATGCAACCAGTGCCTGGAATATCTACGGCGCCCAGGCATCGGATGGTGAAAATACCGATGGTGACTCGCATCTGTGCAGAGATTTGCTTGATCAGTCGATTGTTCCACGTAGCCAGTACTTTGCCTATATCGAGGTCAGTAATCAGCCAGGGCAGAACCTCTGGGAAGAATACGAAAGGGTGCGTGCGAAGCACCCTCGACACTTTGCTATGCAGCGCATCGGCGATCTGCCCGATATATACCCGGTGTTCCGCGAACTCTTCCAGAAGAAGATCGCTTGATATGACGAAAACAACACGTCGCCGACCTCCGTTAGAGGCTCAGTCCGAGTGGACCCCCGCCTTGATCGAGAGCTACGACCGAGAAATCGGTCGTGTTGCCCGGTATTTCTCGCTCGACTGCTTTCCTCATGTCATCGAAATCATCACGGCCGAGCAAATGATGGATGCCTATGCGTCAATTGGGATGCCGGTTTACTACCATCATTGGTCGTTCGGAAAACACTTCCTAGCCACGGAGCAGGCTTATAAACGTGGGCAAATGGGGCTGGCCTACGAGATCGTAATCAATTCCGATCCCTGTATCGCCTACCTGCAGGAAGAAAATACGATGACCATGCAGGCGCTAGTGATTGCGCATGCGGCATACGGACACAATTCATTCTTCAAGGGCAACTATCTGTTCCGAACCTGGACGGCGCCCGATGCCATCATCGACTACCTCGTGT
>CAZHFS010000649.1:0-1300 GCA_964531885.1 uncultured Propionivibrio sp. | reverse complement strand
TGCAAGACCAAGGACGGCAACATCGACGTCAATATGGAAGACGACGCGATCCGCGGCCTGACAGTCATCAAGGAAGGCAGCATCACTTGGCCGCCCCCACCACCGAAAATTCCGGCCGCCCCCGCGCCCGCTGCCAAACCGACTGCAGCGCCTGAAGCCAAGAAGGCAGCACATGGACACGGCGCACCGAGCGAACCGATGTCGCGTAACAAACTGGCAATCCTCTTTGGCGCCTGCGCGGCACTGTTCTGGCTGATCGGCGCTTACGCCCCGGCCTCCTTCCTCGGCCACTTCACGGTCTTCGTGCTGGCCTGCTTCATCGGCTACATGGTTGTGTGGAACGTCACACCGGCGCTGCACACCCCGCTGATGAGCGTCACCAATGCCATTAGCAGCATCATCGCCATCGGCGCGCTTGTTCAGATCGCGCCGCCAATCAGTGCCGCACTCGACCGGCCGGAGATGGCCATCCGCTTGCTGGCAGTCGGTGCGCTCATTCTGGCCACCATCAACATGTTCGGCGGTTTTGCCGTCACCCAGCGCATGCTGGCGATGTTCCGCAAATAAGAAGGGGAGAACACCATAATGTCCGCAAGTCTGGCTACCGTCTCCTATATCGGGGCGACCATACTCTTCATCCTCTGCCTGGGCGGGCTGTCGACCCAGGCCACCGCACGGCGAGGTAACTTTTACGGGGTTATCGGCATGGCCATCGCCGTCATCGCCACCGTTTTTGGCCCCTCGGTCACCGCAGCAGGCCTGCCGTGGATCATCGGCGCGATGGTCGTTGGCGCCGCAATCGGCCTTTACGCTGCGCGTGTCGTGCAAATGACCCAAATGCCGGAACTCGTGGCATTGATGCACAGCATGGTCGGTCTCGCCGCCATGCTCGTGGGTTATGCCACATACATTGACCCCGCAGCTTCCACCGGCCTTACCCCGGCAGAAAAAACGATCCACGAGATCGAGATGTACGTCGGCGTGCTGATCGGTGCGATCACTTTGTCAGGCTCGGTCATCGCCTTCGGCAAGCTGTCCGGCAAGATCGGCGGCAAACCCGTACTTCTGCCCGGCCGCCACTGGATCAACTTGCTTGGCCTGCTCATCGTCATCTACTACGGCCGCGAATTCATGCTGGCCGAAACCGTCGCCCAAGGCATGGTGCCGATGATCGTGATGACTGTCATTTCGCTGCTCTTCGGCATCCACATGGTGATGGCCATCGGCGGCGCCGACATGCCGGTTGTGGTGTCGATGCTCAACAGTTATTCCGGCTGGGCAGCAGCAGCTACCGGCTTCA
>CAZHFS010000648.1:0-1301 GCA_964531885.1 uncultured Propionivibrio sp. | reverse complement strand
GCGCCGGGCGGTTGCGCCCGGTGGTGTTGTGAAAGCGCGCCCGCCCGCGGCTCAAACGTTCGATGGCCAGGAGCAAGATCACGATGCCGAGCAGCGCAGCGGCCAGTTGCGCGGCGGCCACACGGTCGCCGAGCGAGAACCAGGCGCGATAGATGCCGGTGGTGAAGGTCTGTACCCCGAAATACGAGACAGTGCCGTAGTCGGCCAGCGTTTCCATCAACGCCAGCGCCGCGCCGGCGGCCACCGCCGGCCGGGCCAGAGGCAGGGAGACCCGGAAAAAGCTGGCCCACGGCCCGCAGCCCAGCGTCCGCGCGGCTTCCAGCATGCCGCTGGCGCGCTCCAGGAAAGCCGTGCGGGCGAGCAGGTAAACGTAGGGATAGAGGACGAAGACGAACATGGCCACCGCGCCGCCCAGACTGCGCACCTCGGGAAACCAGTAATCGCCGCGCCGCCAGCCGAAACTCTCGCGCAGCGCACTTTGCAAGGGGCCGGCAAACTGCAAAAAGTCGGTGTAAACGTAGGCCAACACGTAGGCCGGCACGGCGAGCGGCAAGACCAGCGCCCACTCGAAAACGCGCCGCCCGGGGAAGTCGTGCATGGCAGTGAGCCAGGCCGTGCTGACGCCAACCACCACGGTGCCGAGCGCGACGCCCAGGCACAGCCACAGCGTGCTCGCGAGGTACTCGGGCAGCACGGTCGCCGCGAGGTGCGCCCACACCGCGCCGGTGCCGCCCTGCATGACGTTGAACAGCACACTGCCCACCGGCAAGGCGACCAGCGCTGCCAGCACCAGCGAAGCGGCGAGCAGGGGATGGCCGAACAGGGCGAGCTGAGCGGACTTGGCGGAATGTGCTGTCTGGAGGCGGCGCATGACGGTTTGCGGGTAAATGCGAATTATAATGGTCAAGCGCACCGGCAATAGCCACGCAAAGCCACTTTGTGCGCCACGAAGACAACCCGACCCATGCCCATGCACGCCATGCCCTGCCCCACTGCCGCCCGCACCGCGACTCCGCTGCTTGAACTGGAGAGCATTGTCCAGCGCTACGGCGAGCACACCGTGGTCGATGGCGTTGGCTGCCGCGTGCACGCCGGCCAGATCGCCTGCCTGCTCGGCCCGTCGGGCTGCGGCAAAACCACGCTGCTGCGCTGCATCGCCGGCTTCGAGCCGATTGCCGAGGGCGAAATCCGCCTCGCCGGCAGGAGCGTAACCCGCCGCGGATTCCGCCTGCCGCCGGAGGCGCGGCAGATCGGCATGGTCTTTCAGGATTACGCGCTGTTCCCGCACCTCACGGTGGCCG
>CAZHFS010000647.1:0-1302 GCA_964531885.1 uncultured Propionivibrio sp. | reverse complement strand
AGTGCTGAGCATGACGGGGTTCGCCGCCTACACGGCTTTCTTGCCGACCTTGCGTATGGCGTGGGAAATGACGGGGGCGGAAGCGGGCTTTGTCAGTGGTGCCTTCTTTTTCGGGTACATGCTGGCCGTGCCGTTTTTGTCGGGCATGACGGACCGAATCGATGCGCGACGTGTTTTCATTGCAGCCTGTGTTCTCGCCGCCGGCGGAACAGCCGGCTTCGCCTTGCTGGCCAGCGGCGTGGCTAGCGCCGCTGGCTGGCAGGCAATCACCGGCGCGGGATTGGCCGGGACGTACATGCCGGGGCTGAAGGCATTGACCGACCGCGTCGACGGGCCGCGCCAGTCACGCTACATTGCTTTTTACACGGCAGCGTTCGGGATCGGCACCAGCGTTTCGTTGCTGGCCGCCGGCTGGTTGGCCAAAGTGCTGCCCTGGCAGGCCACGTTCCTCGTGCTGGCGGCCGGGCCGTTGTGTGCGGCGCTGGCGATCTGGGCGGGTCTTCGGCCGCTGCCTAAAACGGGCGTCGCCAAAGCGCCCTGGCTACCGCGATTCGGCCCCGTGCTGGCGCATGCCGAATCGCGCCGCTTCATCCTCGGCTATGTTTGCCATTGCTGGGAGTTGTTTGCTTTCCGTTCGTGGCTGGTGGCGTTCGCGGCGTTTGCTTTCGTTCTGGGGCTTGGCACAGCGGTGCCCATTTCGGCGACCGAAGCAGCGGCGCTGGTCAATCTGTTCGGCATTCCGGCGAGCATTCTGGGCAATGAAGCGGCCGGAAAATTCGGACGGGTCCGCTGGATCGGCGCGGCGATGCTGGCATCCGGCGGGCTGTGTTGGGTCGCCGGGCTGTCGGCGATCTGGCCATGGTGGGCGATGCTCGCGATCCTGATTGTCTATTTCATTTCGGTCATGGCGGATTCGGCGGCGCTGACGGCCGGGCTGGTGCAAGCGACACCACAGGAACAGCGCGGTGCAGCGATGGCGATCTATTCGCTGCTCGGTTTTGGTGCGGCGTTCGTGTCACCGCTGGCGTTCGGCAAGATGCTGGACGTTGCCGGCGGCAGTGAATCGACAATGGCGTGGCTGCTTGCTTTCGGCTCGATGGGGATGGGGGGCATGATCTGGGCCGCAGCCAACTTCGCACGGGCGCGGCGCTAGATTGCGCCGCACGACACACCTGAACGACGAACCCAAAGGCCGAAGACAATCCCTTGCTTCAAGTGAATTCGATCACAATCCCGTCAGCCGACACCCCGGAAAGGCGCATGGATATTGACTTTCCGTGTGCAGCATCGCCAGAAGCCAAT
>CAZHFS010000646.1:0-1304 GCA_964531885.1 uncultured Propionivibrio sp. | reverse complement strand
CAGTCGCGGCGCAGGCTTAGCGTACGATTTTTTCCGTTTTCTGAGACGCCCCCAACCAGCACGAATAAGCTTGAATTCGTTGATGCGCGCCAACTGCGTTTTGACGAGGTTGGGCAACTCTAGATCGTCAAAGAAGAAGTCGAGAAACTCCTCGCGCGTTAAGGTAAAGGAGAAATCATCACTCCCCTCGCCTTCTGGGCTGCCTTTCTTGCCTGCCCCACCAGTTCCGCCCCCACCCATTGGCCGATCTGCTTCGTCGCCTGCATGGTAACGGTCATTCCCCGGCATGACATCGCGCCACACTCCACCGCGGCGATAACGAAATTGTGGTTCGGAGATGTCACGGGCCGGAATGCTGATTTTTTCACCATCATCAATGTCGGTGATGCCTCGACGGCCGATCGCTTCCGCCACCGCCTTGCGGATCTGTCCCTTGAAGCGACGCATGAACCGGCTTCGATTGACCGAACTCTTGTTCTTGCTGTCGTGACGCCGATCGACGATTCGCACGCCGGTCATGTCGGCCTCCGTTGGTTCGTCGCAATAGCGCTGCGTGCAATCAGGATGACTTGCGCACGCGGAGGTACCATTCGGATAGTAGTCGCACCTGCTTTTCGGTATAGCCGCGGGCCATCAGCCGTGCGACAAAATCCTTGTGTTTGCGCTGATCGTCGGCACTTGCCTTGGCATTGAAGGAAATGACCGGCAAGAGTTCCTCGGTATTCGAGAACATTTTTTTCTCGATCACGACCCGTAGTTTCTCGTATGCCGTCCAGGCCACGGCCTTCCCGTCATGCTGAGCGCGAGCGCGCAGGACGAAATTCACCACTTCGTTGCGGAAGTCCTTCGGATTGCTGATTCCTGCCGGTTTTTCGATTTTTTCAAGTTCGTCATTGAGTGAAGCGCGGTCGAGGATTTCTCCGGTGTTTGGATCACGGTATTCCTGATCCTGAATCCAGAAGTCGGCATATGTCACGTAGCGTTCGAAGATGTTCTGGCCGTATTCTGAATACGATTCGAGGTACGCCGTCTGGATTTCCTTGCCGATAAACTCGGCATAGCGCGGCATCAGGTATTCCTTGATGAAACCGAGGTAACGTTCTTCGACCTCGGGCGGGAACTGCTCCTGCTCGATCTGTTGTTCAAGAATGTACATGAGGTGCACCGGATTGGCAGCAACCTCACGGTGATCGAAATTGAAGACTCGGGATAGGATTTTGAAGGCAAACCGGGTCGACAACCCGGTCATCCCTTCGTCTACGCCAGCGTAATCGCGATATTCCTGATATGACTTAGCCTTCGGA
>CAZHFS010000645.1:0-1306 GCA_964531885.1 uncultured Propionivibrio sp. | reverse complement strand
GACATCCTGATCGCCGTCGTGTGGGTTGCCTACGCCATCGTCTTCTTCGGCACGATCATGAAGCGCAAGGTCGAGCACATCTACGTTGCCAACTGGTTCTACGGCGGGTTCATCCTGGCGGTGGCCCTGCTGCACATCGTCAACAGCGCGGCGATCCCGGTTTCCTTCCTCAAGTCCTATTCGGTCTATGCGGGCGTGCAGGACGCGATGATCCAGTGGTGGTACGGTCACAATGCGGTCGGCTTCTTCCTCACTGCCGGCTTCCTGGGGATGATGTACTACTTCGTGCCCAAGCAGGCCGAGCGGCCCGTGTATTCGTACCGTTTGTCGGTGGTGCACTTTTGGGCGCTGATCTTTACCTACATGTGGGCCGGTCCGCACCACCTGCACTTCACCGCCTTGCCTGACTGGACGCAGTCGGTGGGCATGATTTTCTCTCTGATCCTCCTGGCGCCGTCGTGGGGCGGGATGATCAACGGCATCATGACCCTCTCGGGCGCCTGGCACAAACTGCGCGACGACCCGATCCTGAAGTTCCTGATCACCTCGCTGTCGTTCTACGGCATGTCGACCTTCGAAGGGCCGATGATGTCGATCAAGACGGTCAATGCCCTGTCGCACTACACCGATTGGACGGTCGGCCACGTGCATTCGGGGGCGCTGGGCTGGGTGGCGATGGTTTCGATCGGCTCGATTTACTACCTCCTGCCGCGCCTTTTCGGCAAGCCGGAAATGCATAGCGTCAAGCTGATCACCGTCCATTTCTGGGTGTCGACGATCGGCATCGTGCTGTACATCGCTTCCATGTGGATTGCCGGGGTGATGCAAGGCCTGATGTGGCGGCAGATCAATGCCGACGGTACCCTGGCCTATAGCTTTGTCGAATCGGTCAAGGTGTCGTATCCCTTCTGGGGTATCAGGCTGATGGGCGGTGCGCTCTTCCTCTCCGGCATGGTGATCATGGCTTACAACATGTTCAAGACGATTGCCGGCGGCAAGACCGAAGATGCACCGGTGCTGTTGCCGTCCGGACATCACGCCTAACAGGGAGGCTAGAGAAGAATGAAACTTACGCATGACAAGATCGAACGCAACGTCGGTCTGCTGGTTATCCTGACCGTGCTGGTGATCAGTGTGGGCGGCCTGCTCGAAATCGTTCCGCTGTTCTTCCAGAAATCGACCACTACCCCGGTGGCTGGGCTCAAGCCCTACGACGCGGTACGGCTTTCCGGGCGCGATATTTACATCCGTGAAGGCTGCTTCCTCTGCCACTCGCAGATGATTCGCCCGTTCCGGGCCGAGACCG
>CAZHFS010000644.1:0-1318 GCA_964531885.1 uncultured Propionivibrio sp. | reverse complement strand
CTATTACTTTGGTATTGTATTTAATGTGCTGAAAATGCTGCAAAAAATGCACTTTTCAGAGCCCATTTGAGGTGAATCTTGGTATAGTTGCGAAGTAGAAGAGAAAACGCGCTGGATAGAACATAATTATGTTTCCCTTCTCCTGTTGTGTTGCAGTCGTACTTGCTTTGCCGGCGCATGCCGCGAACTTGGCGGTGTGTGTCATTCATCCATTGTCAATAGAGGTTCATTGCGAATATGTCGACTAAATACGTCTACGTTTTCGGTCAGTCAAAGACCGAGGGCGCTGCAGATATGAAGAATCTGCTTGGCGGCAAGGGCGCCAACCTGGCTGAGATGTGCAAACTGGGCATCGCCGTGCCGCCGGGACTGACGATCAGCACCGAGGCTTGTACCGTCTTCACCCAGCAGGGTCAGGATGCCGTGCACAAACTCATCGAAGCCGAAGTGCTGCAGGCCATTGCCTTCGTTGAAGGGGAGATGGGCAAGAAGTTTGGAGACGCCGCCGATCCTTTGCTGATGTCGGTTCGTTCCGGCTCGCGTGCTTCGATGCCCGGGATGATGGACACCATCCTGAACCTGGGTCTGAACGAAGAGGCTGTGGTCGGTCTCGCCAAGAAATCGGGCAACGAGCGCTTTGCCTGGGACTCCTACCGCCGTTTCATTCAGATGTACGGCGACGTGGTGATGGGCCTCAAGCCCGAGTCGAAGGAAGACCACGATCCGTTTGAAGAAATCATCGATCACATGAAGGAGAAGAAGGGCGTCGAACTCGATACCCAGCTTTCCGCCGATGACCTCAAGGAACTCGTTGCCGAATTCAAGGCCGTTATTCGTAGCCGTCTTGGCGTCGAGTTCCCGGATGATCCGTGGGAGCAACTGTGGGGCGCCGTGATGGCCGTCTTCCGCAGCTGGAACAACGACCGTGCCGTGCTGTACCGTGCGATGAACGACATTCCCGACGAATGGGGCACCGCGGTCAACGTGCAGTCGATGGTCTTCGGTAACCTCGGCGAAACCAGCGGCACGGGCGTGTGCTTCACGCGTGACGCCGGTTCGGGCGAAGACATGTTCAACGGCGAGTTCCTGGTCAATGCCCAGGGTGAAGACGTCGTTGCCGGTATTCGCACGCCGCAGCAGATTACCCTCGAAGGGTCGCGCCGCTGGGCCGAGCTGGCTCAGGTCAGCGAAGAAGATCGTCGCACCAAGTTCCCGTCGCTCGAGGAACTGATGCCCGAAATCTACCAGCAGCTTCTGAAGACCGAGACGTCGCTCGAACTGCACTACAAGGACATGCAGGACATCGAGTTCACCATCC
>CAZHFS010000643.1:0-1324 GCA_964531885.1 uncultured Propionivibrio sp. | reverse complement strand
TACGCCGGCTTCACCCAGAAAACCGGCATCCGCATCAACCGCATCGAAGGCAAGGAAGAGGAACTCCTCGAGCGCTTGAAGAACGAAGGCGCCAGCAGTCCGGCCGACGTTCTGATTACCGTCGACGCCGCCCGCCTCGCCGCCGCGCGCGAGCTCGGTCTCTTCGCCAAGGTCGACTCCAAGGTGCTCGAGTCGCGCATCCCTGCGCACCTGCGCACCGACGAGTGGTTCGCCTTCTCGACCCGCGCCCGCGTCATCGTCTACGCCAAAGACAGCATCAAGCCAGGCGATGTACAAACCTACGCCGACCTCGCCAACCCCAAGCTCAAGGGCCAGGTCTGCTCCCGCTCGGGCTCACACCCCTACAACCTCTCGCTGCTCGCCGCGATCATCGCCCACGATGGCGAGGCCAAGGCCGAAGCATGGGCGCGCGGCATGGTCGCCAACTTCGCCCGCGCCCCCAAGGGCGGCGACACCGACCAGATCAAGGCCGTCGCTGCCGGCGAGTGCGGCGTGACCATCTCCAACACCTACTACGTCGCCCGCCTGCTGCGTTCGACCAAAGCCGAGGACCAGAAGGTCGTCGCCAAGATCGGTGTCGTGTGGCCCGACCAGGCCGGCCACGGCACGCACATCAACATCTCCGGCGCCGGCATGCTCAAACACGCGCCGCACAAGGCCGCTGCCGTGAAGTTCCTCGAATACCTGGCGAGCGACGAGGCACAGCGCTACTTCGCCGACGGCAACAACGAATGGCCGGCGGTCGCCAGCGTCAAGGTCGACAACCCCGCCCTCGCCCAGCTCGGCAAGTTCAAGGCCGACACCCTGCCGGTCGGCGCGCTGGCCATGTACCGCGCCAAAGCACAGATGATCTACGACCGCGCCGGCTTCCGTTAAGCCGAGCCTGAGCGATCACGCAAAAAAGCCGCCCGAGTAAAACCGGGCGGCTTTTTGTATTGCGGAACCGAGTTCTCGTCGGTCACTCGCCTTGAGCTTGAGTATGCTGAGCACGCAAGATCTCTCGCGTTTTCTGCTCTCCATCACCTTGTATCACCTGGGCAACGATTTTGTCGTCATCGACCCCTTGGGCACACAAACTCACGGCCAAAACCCCCATCGACGTCAGGGTGTGATGCAGTGAGTCCTTCGCGAACCCTTCAATGAAAACGGCGTGATGCCCCTGCTCTGCGAGTTTCTGGTAAAAGCTGCGCTGTGACTGGTAACCGACGCGTACATCCAGTCGGTCGGCGAATACAAAAACTCGCCGTGACTCGTCTCGAGCAACCCCCGTCACATGTTCAATCGGATCATGCATCTCATAGGT
>CAZHFS010000642.1:0-1324 GCA_964531885.1 uncultured Propionivibrio sp. | reverse complement strand
GAAGCGGCCCGTGCCTCGGGCGCCTCGATGGGCCAAGCCCTGCGGGACATCGTGGTGCCGCTGGTGCGTCCCGGCATGGTCGCGGCGTTCTTCCTGATCTTCCTGCCGGCGTTGCGCGAACTGACCGTTTCGGTGCTGCTCTACGGCCCGAACACGCGGACCATCGGCGTGGCGATCTACACGCTCAACGAAGACGGCGAAACGGTGTACTCGGCGGCTCTCGCGGCCATCGCCCTGATCATCATCGTGGTCGGTGAAAGCCTGGTCAAGCGCCTGGTTACCGGCAAGACGGCCAAGTAAGGAGTTACAGAAAAATGGCTTATATCGACCTCAACCAGGTTACCAAACGCTTCGGCAAGGTCATCGCCGTCGATAACCTGAATCTGCAGATCAACAAGGGCGAATGCGTGGCCATGCTCGGCCCGTCGGGCTGCGGCAAGACGACCACGCTGCGCATGGTTGCCGGCTTCGAGGATCTCGACGAAGGCGAGATCCGCTCCGGCGACACGCTGCTCTCCTCGTCACGGCAGAAGTATTACCTGCCGCCCGAGCATCGCAACTTCGGCATGGTGTTCCAGGCCTTCGCGGTCTGGCCGCACATGTCGGTGTTCGAGAACGTGGCTTTCCCGCTGCGCATCCGCAAGGTGCCGAAAGACGAGATCATCGCCCGCACCACCGAGGCCCTGAAGCACACCAACCTGCTGTCGGTGGCCGAAGGCAGCCCGGACGACCTCTCGGGCGGCGGCAAGCAGCGCGTGGCCCTGGCCCGCGCCCTGGCCATCCGTCCGGACGTGATGCTGCTCGACGAGCCGCTCTCGAGTCTCGACCCGCATTTGCGCGAAGAGATGCGGTTCGAGATCAAGGACCTGCAGCGCCGTTTCGGTTTCTCGATCCTCTACGTGACGCACGACCAGTCGGAAGCCATGGCGCTCTCCGACCGCATTCTGGTCATGAAGCACGGCGTCGTGCAGCAGATCGGTACGCCGCTCGAGGTGTATGGCAACCCCGCCAACCGTTTCGTGTTCGAGTTCATCGGCCTGTCCTGCTTCCTCAAGGCCAAGGTGACCGCGACCACGATGACCATCGGCGGCGAGACCTACGGCTTCCCGCACGGCATCGCCCCGGCGGCCGAGATTCTCAAGGCCGGCGAGGGCTTCCTCGCGGCACGGCCGTCGGAGATCGAGTTCTCGGGCGAGTCGGGCGTGCGTGCCATCGTGGCCCGCAAGTCCTACCTCGGCGAAATCATCGACTATCGGGTCATGGTGGGCGATGCCGAGGTCCGGGTGCAGAAGACCCGCCGCGATCCGAGCTACTCGGTCGGCGA
>CAZHFS010000641.1:0-1326 GCA_964531885.1 uncultured Propionivibrio sp. | reverse complement strand
CGGGTCTTCCAGGTTTTCTGTGTGCCGGCAAGCGCCAGGCTAGGTACGGAATTCATTGACCACTCCCTTTAAATTGAAAAAAACTCAGTACGCCTTGCGGATCACGTGTCCGCTCCGGGCATAGGTTTCCACGCCGTTCACCAGCGCGAAGGCGCCGTTGACCATCACTGCATCGATGCCCTCGGGATACTGGTTGGGCTCGATGAAGGTTCCCTTGTCGATGATCGTCTCGGGGTTGAAGACGACGATGTCCGCCGCCATGCCGGGCTTGAGCTGGCCGCGGTTGGCGAGGCCGACCACCGCCGCCGGTTTGCCGGTCATCTTGTGGATGGCCGCTTCCCAGGACAGGCATTTTTCCTCGCGCACGTACTTGCCGAGCACGCGCGGGAAGGCGCCGAAGACACGCGGATGCGGTTTGCCCTTGCCCATCAGCCCGTCGGTACACACGTTCTGCTCCGGGCGGCAGAGGAACTTGATGACGTGCTCCTCGGTACCGTAGAAATCGAACATGCCAACCGCGTTCTCTTCCTCGTAGAGCAGGTCGAAGGTAGCGTTGTACGGGTCTTTGCCGCGCTTCTCGCCGAGTTCGATGAGGTTGAGGCCGATGGTGTCGGCGTTCTTCTCGGTCTTCACGCTGGTGATGAAGATCTGGTCGAGGCCGGCGAAATCGATGAAGTTGTCCCAGCCCGGGATACCGCGCTCGATGTCGGCGATCATCTTCTTGCGCAGTTCCGGATCGGCCAGCCGCTCGAGCAGCTTGTCGGTGCCGCCCGCATGCACCCACGGCGGCAGGATGACGCCGAGCATGGTGCTGCCGGCGACATACGGATACTGGTCGAAGGAGATTTTCAGGCCCTCGCCCTGCGCCGCTTCGAGCATGCCGAGCATCTTCTCGATCAGCGGCCAGTTCTTCTTGCCGCACACCTTCATGTGCGAGATGTGCAGATGCACGCCCGACTGGCGGGTGATGTCGATCAGTTCCTGCGTCGAGGTCAGGATGTCGTCGGCCTCGCTGCGCTGGTGCACCACGAAGATGCCGCCGTGGCGGGCCGTGACCTTGCACAGTTCGACGACCTCGTAGGTATCGCCGAAGGCGCAGGGCATGTAGATGAGGCCGGTGGAGAAGCCGAAGGCTCCGGCGGAAAGCTCGCGATCAAGGATCTCGCACATGCGGGCCACTTCTTCCTTGGTCGCCGCACGGCCGTCGAGGCCCATCGCCTCCATGCGCACGTTGCCGTGCGGCACGAGGTAGGAAAGGTTGGTCGCCGGACGGTAGGCGGCGAGCAGCGACAGGTAGCCGTCGGTGTCGCGGTACTTCCAGTCGAT
>CAZHFS010000640.1:0-1330 GCA_964531885.1 uncultured Propionivibrio sp. | reverse complement strand
CCACGGGCATGCGCCGGCCCTTGAGGTATTTGTCGGTGAGGATGCCAGCGACCAGGGTGGCGGGAATCGCGGCCCACTCGAAGATGGCGAAGGCCATGCCCATCTGCGCCTTGGAGAAGCCCTTGACCTGCAGCAGGTAGATCGGCAACCAGGTGATGACGCCGAAGCGGACCAGATAGACGAAAGCGTCGAACATCGAGACGTACCACACGTGTTTGCTCTTCAGCGCGTACTGCACAAAGATCTGGAACGGGGTCATGTTGTCCGGCGCATGGTCGGTCTTGGTCGACACGAGCGAGTTTTTCTCTTCGTCCTTAAGAATTTTTTCCAGCGGCGGCATGCCTTCGTTATAGGGGGTGCCGAGGCCGCCGAAAACGACGATTGCGGCGACGATCAGCGCCAGGACGGCCGGCACGGTGTAACTCGCCATCTGCCAGTGCTCGGCACCGAACATGGCGAAGGCGCCGGTGGCGATCGGTGCAACCAGGCCGCCGCCGATGTTGTGCGAAATATTCCAGATCGCGCCGGTGCGGCCGCGCTGCATGCGCGGGAACCAGTTGGCGATGGTGATGAAGGAAGGACCGACGCCCATGCCCTGAACCAGGCCATTGAAAATGACCAGCGCAAAGAACATCCAGTAAGCGGTACTGAAGCCGAGCATGAAATTGACGATGCACGACAGTAGCAGGCCGAACGCCATGTAGTACTTGGGGTTGCACTTGTCGGCCAGGCTGCTCATCAGCCCCTTGCTGATGCCGTAGGTAATGAGCATGGCGCTGGTCAAAAGACCGATATCGGTCTTGCTCAACTCGAGCGCCTTCATCAGATAAGGCGTCGACAGGGTGAAGTTAGACCGGACAAGGTAATAGCCGACGTATCCGATGAACACCCCGAACAGGGCGCGCATGCGCATGGCGTAGTAGCGTGACTCGACCTCAGCAGCAGGCACCTTGGTGGCACCTGGTTTGGAAAGCAGAAAACCCAGCATGAGAACACTCCTCTAGTTCAAGAAAGTTCCACAGCGGATTGGAGCTCTAGCGATACGGCGCTCTCTTTTTTCTTCGCTGCGGAGAACTGGGAGGCGACTCTAGGGAGGGCGAACCGAGGGAGCAAATCATCATTTCTGATGCGCCCCATAACGCGCCCTTTGGCCCGACACAACCCTTATCTGGCAAGGGTTATCGCGCCAAAAGGCGATTTCTTGAGAGCATCGCGCCCCCCCGTCTCAGCCCACAAAAAATAGATGACCAAAAAAACGATATGCAAAATGCATTACAAAAAACAACAGCAATCGCTTGCCCCACAAGGGATTGCCTGTATGCCTAAGGTA
>CAZHFS010000639.1:0-1332 GCA_964531885.1 uncultured Propionivibrio sp. | reverse complement strand
TATTTGGCAAATTGCGCGTCCGAGTCGTGGCACCCCAGGCAAATGCGGTTGTCCTGTGCGACGATGCGCAAGGGGTCCTTTTGCTTGGACGCCACGCGCATGCGGTGCGGATCGTGGCAGGTCGGACAACTGATCGTTTCAGCGAGACCGGCATGGACCGATTTCTCGAACTGGGCTTCGATCAGCCCGGCTTTCTTGGAATGACAGTCGGTGCATGTGCTGGTCGACTCCTTGGCGTCTTTGGCGTGGGGATGCTCGTCGTAGCCTTCGTTATGGCACTTCGTGCACAGCAGCTTCTGGTGGTCGCTGGCGTAATAGCGCTCGGGGTGTTGCAACAATCCCCGGAGTTTTTTTACGTCCAGGTCATCCTTCGGCAGTTTGGTCAGCGCTGCTTCGCTGTGACAGGCAAAGCACTCGCCATTCGCTGCATGAAGTTTTTCCAGCTGTTGTGGCGTCAGGACGCGTTCTTGAGCCCCTGCCAAGAGGGAAAAGAAAGTCGTGGCCAATGCCCAAAGCATCACCCCGCGCGTGAAACGTAGCCGCATTACCCGTCCTTTATTGTTGGTGCTTTGCTACGGGCATCTGCAAGAATCGGGCCTAATGCGGCGAGTCACCGTTCATGCACCGGAAGCAAGGTGTCACTCTCGCTGGGCAGGGCGGGCGGTGATGATCTGTACTGCCCTGAGCGCAAGCGTTGCGAGCCGGCGCGTCCATGCGCGGCTGTTTCTGTGTGCGCGCTGGCCGCATGTCCTTGGGCGAATTCTCGGGGCAGAATCGCAAACGTGTCGTTACGATCAGGTAACGTACTGGGGTGGCGTTGTTACATTGTCGTAACGCAGTTTGCCGGGATAGAATGTTCAGACCTCTCTAGCTAGGAGTTCCCGATGTGCCTCCGGCGACTTTGTTCTCTATGGCGTACCTTCTTTCTCCTGCTGCTGGCGTTGCCCTGCATGACGCTAAGTGCCGAGCTGCCGCCGTTCCGCATCGGCATGACCCCGGCCTTTTTGCACAACCAGCACTCCATGCTTGCCGAATGGAAGGTGTATCTCGAGCGCAAGCTGCAGCGCAAGGTCGTCTTTATCCAGCGCGATAACTATCGCGAGACCATGGATTTGATCGTCAAAGGGAACCTCGATTTCGCCTGGATTTGCGATTATCCCTATGTCGCTCTTGGCAAGCACGTACGTTTGCTGGCCACGGCGTCCTATCAGAATCAACCGTTCTACCGCTCGTACCTGATTGTTCCGGCCAAGGATGTTGAGACAACCTCGATCGCCGACCTCAAAGGGAAAGTCTTTGCCTATGCCGACCCGCATTCGCATACCGGCTATG
>CAZHFS010000638.1:0-1333 GCA_964531885.1 uncultured Propionivibrio sp. | reverse complement strand
TTCTCGACCTTGAAGCGCTGGCTTGCCACAAAGGTTCCGTACTCGGCGTCCTGCCCGATGCCGAACAGCCGAGCCAAAAGTTGTTCGAAACCCGTCTTGCCGCTGCACTCGCGGGCCTCAACCCAGCCGTACCGGTTTTTGTCGAAGCCGAAAGCCGCAAGATCGGGCGCGTGCAACTCCCGGATGCACTGCTTGAGGGTCTGCGTACCGGTCCATGCATCGAGATCCAGGCTGGTTTTGCGGCCCGCGTCGACTTCCTGCTTGGCGATTACGCCTATTTCCTGAACGCCCCGGACTGGCTGCAGCAGCGCTTGAACGTGCTGCGCCCCCTGCTCGGCCACGCGACGATCGAACGCTGGCATGAGTACGCGCAAACCCAAGCCTGGCGAGAACTCGTCGCCGAATTGCTCGAACAGCACTACGATCCACTTTACCGCCGCTCGCAACAGAATAATTTCACCGGACTTGCCGCGCCGCTACGCCTGGCCACGGACGATCTCTCGCCCACCGGCATTGACCAGCTCGCCGACCAACTCCTCACCGCCAACGCCGCCTGACTGACCATGCCGCCCGCAGCTGACGCCACACTCGGCGAACGTTTAGAAAACATCATCGACACCCTGCCCGAGGATGCCCTGACCCTCGCCGAGCTGCGCGACGCGCTTGGCCAGGATGGCCCATTGTTCTTTGCCGCCCTGCTCACCCTCGTCTTTCTCATCCCGGTCTCCATCCCCGGGGTCAGCACGGTGTTTGGTGCAGCGATCCTTTTTATCGGCATCTGCCGCCTGTTCAACCGCACGCTCTGGCTGCCGCGCCGAGTGCTCGCCCGCCCTCTCCCCGCCGCCCGCTTGCGCGAAGGCCTGGGTAAAGGCATTGCTTGGTTCCACCGCCTCGAACGCATCAGCCGTCCGCACCGCTGGCGCTGGTTCTCCGCCGCCGGTCCGCTTGCCGTCATCAACGACCTGGCCTTCATCCTCGGTGCGGTACTGCTGATGATGCCCTTCGGCCTGATCCCCTTCAGCAACACCTTGCCGGCCATCGCCTTGCTGCTCCTGGCCATAGGCTTTCTGCAACGCGACGGGGTGTGCATCACCCTCGGCCACCTCGCCAACCTGGCCACGATTCTCTATTTTGGCCTCCTGCTGTCTGGCGGCGGACTTGCCCTGAAGGCCATTTTGGAGAAATTGCCCGGCTCATAGCGCACGCCACCAACGGTTTTCGCCGGCGCCGGCTTGAGAACAGTCACATCTGCGCCCCCACCCCCCTCGCCCGCCCCCGCGTGGCCCGATGGAGGGTATGTGCTAAGGGGTGGCGATTCAGCGGCGCGCGGCCG
>CAZHFS010000637.1:0-1334 GCA_964531885.1 uncultured Propionivibrio sp. | reverse complement strand
CCGCTGCGGATATCGACGGCACGCAGGTTGACGGTCACCTGATCGGTTCGATACTGCTCCGACGCGCCGACACCCAGGTAGCGCGCTCCCGCACCGCCCGTCCGGACGTTGCTTTCGTAACTGACGATCCCCCCTTCCAGCAGGATGCTGGCCGGCAACAGTCCAGCCAGGTTGCCGCCGTTCGGCGTATTGTCCAGAGCGCGCACGATGCGCCGTTCGGTCAGGATGTTCTGCAGCCCTTCGCGCTCGACCGGGACGAACCATTTGCTGTCGACCATCGACTTGATGAGCATAGAGGCCGCCCCTTGCGTGACCGCCGTCGAGAACGAACTGTCGGGGGCCGGTTTGTACTGGCCGCTCTGGTCACGGAAACCATAGACCGCGGCGACGATCTTGCCGCGCGGGGCGGGCAGGTTAACGAGGTCGTTGTGCAGTGCCGAGACGCTGGTCAGGGTGGCGGGGCGGGAAGCCGAGGCCATGGCCTTATCGCGTTCCTGATCGAAGACGGTACAAGCAGACAGCATGGACAGACCAAGGAGCGCCCACGCCATGCCGGATAAAGCCGAGCGTTGAGGTGCCATTCTGTTCTCCTAAGGCGCGTTGCTGATCTGGAAGGTTGTCGATGCCCCTGTTGCCTTATCGGTGGTGGTGATCTGCAGGAGACCGTTGCCCAGGTCGGCGATGACGATCTTGAAGGTCGAGGTTTCGACGACGCCGGGTATCAAGTTGCCGCTGGCATCGAAGATGCTGCTGGTCAGCTTGCTGGCCATCCGGTCGAGGATGGTCGATTGCAGGCGCTGGTTGAAGTTGTCCAGGGCTGACGGTGCCTTGTAGCCGGACAGCGCGCTGCTGCTCGCTGGGGCTTTGTGACTGTTCTGGGCGTTGGCGCTATTGAGCAGGACAGGGCCGTTCAGGGGGCTGCCGCCGAAGGAGGGATTCACCGGGGTGTAGACCATTTCCGTCGCCCTGCCGTCAGTGCTGACAAGCAGGGTCAGACAGGCAATGACCGGAACGCAAAATTTGATGTTCATGGTCGGCTTTCTAGCGAATCGGGTGAGTCGGAAAAAAGGCTTGGGTTCTTACGGGAGTTCGTCCGGTGCGAGATCCGGGTTTTTGAACAGTTTGTCGAGCAGGGCGTTGTCGACCACGCGTCTCGCCAGGTAATTGACTGACTCCACGGCGAGCGGGGTAATCGTGGCGCTTCGCCCGGCGTACAGGAAAAGCCGGGCAACGGGCTGGTTGCGGTGTTCAATGATGATCAGGCTACCCCAGCGGGCAGACGGTTTTTCGATGATGGTCAGGTCCACCGGCTCTTCAATGCGCCGTGCGCGCCA
>CAZHFS010000636.1:0-1340 GCA_964531885.1 uncultured Propionivibrio sp. | reverse complement strand
GGGCGACGACCTGCACCGGGTTGAAGCAGGAGCCGTCGGAGACGTTCACGAAGGAGAGGCCGGCCTTGGAATCGCGCCGGGTGCGCACCCAGCCTTTGACGGTAACCGGGGTATCGGCGGGCGCCTTGCCGCCGAGGATCTGTTTGACGCTCAGGGTGGTGGTCATGGGGGTTGGTTTTCTATCGGACTAAGAGGGTGATGATTGGCCGCCGATAAACGATGAAAGCGGCGGAAACACCGCATAGTATCGGGGTTTGGGCAGGGCTCGGTCAATGGGCGAAGCGGTGAACCGTGAATGCGCAAGCTGATTTTTTAATTGATTAAATTCAAAGGGTTTACTCTCCGGTAGCGGTTGGCGGTACACTGCCATTTTTTGCGCCGGTCGGCGTGGTGCCGGCCGGGATCTCCTGAAATACGAACATACGGAAAAGGATAGGCATCATGGCATCACTGGTTCGTTCCCCTGTCTTTGAAGGCCTGGCTCCGGCCATCGTCTGGCAGCATTTCTCCACCTTCTGCGCGATTCCCCGTCCGTCCAAGGGCGAGGCTGCGCTGCGTGAGTACCTCAAGGCCTGGGCTGAAGCGCGTGGCCTGGAGACGAGCGTCGACGCTACCGGCAACCTCGTCGTACGCAAGGCGGCAACGCCGGGGCATGAACAGGCGCCAACCGTGGTGATGCAGTCTCACCTCGACATGGTTTGCCAGGCCAATGAAGGGACCGCGCATGATTTCACTCGCGATCCCATCCTGCCCGTGCTGCGCGATGATGGCTGGCTGGTCGCCCCGAACACCACGCTGGGTGCCGACAATGGCATCGGCGCGGCGCTGATCCTGGCTGCCCTGGAAGACAACACGCTGGTGCACGGCCCCCTCGAAGCCTTGTTCACGGTCGATGAAGAAGCCGGCATGGGCGGCGCGCGTGGCCTGCAGCCCGATGCGCTCAAAGGCAAGCTGATGATCAACCTCGATACCGAAGCCTGGGGCGAGTTCTTCCTCGGTTGCGCGGGCGGCAACAACGTGTCGGTCGAGCGTGCCGGAACGGCCGAGCCTGCTCCGGCTGGCCTTGTCGGTTGCCGCATCGATATCAAGGGGCTGCGTGGCGGCCATTCGGGGATCGACATTCACGAAGGGCGTGGGAACGCCATCAAGCAACTCGTTCGCTTGGTTCGCCAACTCGAAAAACGCTGGCCGGAACTGCGCCTTGCCAGCCTCAAGGGCGGTACGGCACGTAACGCCCTGCCGCGCGAAGCGTTCGCCACGCTGGCCCTGCCGGCGGCTGCGGCAGCAGAAATGCCTGGCATCGTCGCGGAATTCCAGGCAGCGCTGCGCCTCGAACTCGC
>CAZHFS010000635.1:0-1341 GCA_964531885.1 uncultured Propionivibrio sp. | reverse complement strand
CCGGGCGGAAGGGGGCGAGGTCGACCCCGAGGTCGGCGAACGGCGCCGCCCAGCGACCGTCCGAGCCGAGTTTGGCCCAACTGGCGCCCCCCAGGGCGAAGACGATGGTTGCGGCCTCTGCCGTGACTTCGCCAGCCGGCGTGGCAAAGCGCAGGCGGTAGCCCAGCGCCGTTTTTTCAATGCCCTGCCAGCGGTGGCGCACGTGGATGCGCAGGCCGCGATCGCGCAGGCGGTGCAGCCAGGCGCGCAGGAGCGGCGCGGCCTTCATGCCGGTGGGAAAAACGCGGCCTGAACTGCCGACGAAGGATTCGATGCCCAGATCCGCCATCCAGACGCGCACCGCCTCGGGGCCAAAGGCGGCGAGCGCCGGGGCGAGGCGTTCGCGCGCCTCGCCGTAGCGGGCAAGGAAGGCGTCGAACGCTTCGGCGTGGGTGATATTGAGGCCGCTCTTGCCGGCCATCAGGAACTTGCGCCCGAGCGAGGGCATGGCGTCATAGAGTTCGACGGCCAGGCCGGCGTCGGTGAGCGCCTCGGCGGCCATCAGCCCGGCCGGCCCGCCGCCGACGATGATGGCGGCGCAGCGGGATGAGGATGCGGAGGGCAGGGCTGAATTCAAGGCGTGTACCGACGTGCGAAGCGAAACGCGCATTGTAGCGCCGGACGGACGTTCGGCGCGGAGAGGGGCTCTGAGTCGCGACTTCTCAGTAGTGCTGACGGGACAGTTCGGCTGCGTGGCGCAATATCCGACCGGTGCGTTGCTGTTGTCCGTTGGCGATAAATTTATCGCAGAGCGAGCGATAAATTTATCGTTTATCAGTATTGGCGCCTTAATCCGGGAATCGAGAGAAAAACGCAACGCACTGAAAAACAACAACAAAGTGCGCTATCACGCGGCTGGCACGCATCCTGCCTTATCGTTCCCGAGACTGTGGCTGGCGCAAGCCGGCCGTGTAACCCGCAATCACGACAAAACCAGGAAGGACACATGCCTCACGAGTTGGATCTGTTTCTCAACGAAACCGCCTTTACCCAAGCCCCGGCGGCTTCGGTGACCGAGTTTTCGCCAGCCGAGCTCTCCAGGGCGCTGGCGTTCCACCGCACGATTCCCGGCTATGCACCGACGCCGCTCACCGCCTTGGATCGCCTCGCGGCGCACTTGGGCGTGCGCAGCATCCACGTCAAGGACGAATCGCAGCGTTTCGGCCTCAAGGCCTTCAAGGCGCTCGGCGGCGCGTACGCCATGGCCCGGCACATCGCCGAACGGCTGGGGCAGGACATCAGCGAGTTGCCGTATGAAGTGATGGTCAGCGACGCGGTGCGCGCGCGCCTCGGCGAAGTGGT
>CAZHFS010000634.1:0-1355 GCA_964531885.1 uncultured Propionivibrio sp. | reverse complement strand
TGATCGGCGAAGACAAGAAGGGGGCCTGAGCATGGCTGGCAATCAGAATTTCGAGAAATACAAATCTGACGGTTCCTTGGCCGGGAATGCGCTTGAGTGGGTCGATGCCCGCTTTCCAGTCACGGCGATGTGGCGTGGCCATCTGTCGGAATACTATGCGCCGAAGAACTTCAATTTCTGGTACTTCTTCGGGTCCTTGGCCATTGTCGTGCTGGCCATCCAGATCATCTCCGGCATCTTCTTGGTGATGTTTTACAAGCCGGATGCGTCGCTTAACGCAGATGGTGTGCCAGTGGCCTTTGCCAGCGTCGAATACATCATGCGGGATGTGCAGTGGGGCTGGCTCATCCGCTACATGCATTCAACCGGTGCCTCAGCCTTCTTCGTCGTAGTCTATCTGCACATGTTCCGTGGTTTGCTCTACGGTTCGTACCGCAAGCCGCGCGAGTTGATCTGGGTTTTCGGTGTGCTGATTTTCCTGGTGTTGATGGCCGAGGCCTTTATGGGCTACCTGCTGCCCTGGGGGCAGATGTCCTTCTGGGGGGCGCAGGTCATTGTTAACCTGTTTTCCGCCATTCCGCTGATTGGCGAGCCTCTGTCCATCTGGATCCGTGGCGATTTCGTGATCGGCGATGCAACGCTTAACCGCTTCTTCTCTTTCCATGTCATTGCGGTTCCGCTTGCCCTGCTTGGGCTCGTTGTCGCGCATATCCTGGCCCTGCATGAGGTCGGGTCGAACAACCCGGATGGGATCGAGATCAAGGAAAAGGTTAACGAAAAAGGCATTCCGCTCGACGGCATTCCGTTCCATCCGTATTACACGGTCAAGGACATTGTCGGCGTGGTCGTTTTCCTGATCGTCTTCTTCAGCGTTGTCTTCTTTGCGCCGGAGGGTGGGGGTTACTTCCTCGAATACAATAACTTCTTCCCGGCCGACCCACTAAAGACGCCACCGCACATCGCTCCGGTGTGGTATTTCACCCCCTTCTATTCGATGCTGCGGGCCATGGTTTGGCCGATTCTCGGACTCGACGCGAAATTCTGGGGCGTGGTTGTCATGGGCGCAGGGGTGGTTATCCTGGCGTTCCTCCCCTGGCTTGACCGCAGCCCCGTTAAATCGATCCGTTACCGTGGTCCGATCTACAAGGGCTTCCTGGCCGTGTTTGTTGTCTCCTTCCTGATACTTGGCTATCTGGGAACCTTGCCTCCGTCGGCGGCAGGGGAAATCGTGTCGCAGATCTGCACACTGATTTATTTCGCATTCTTCCTGTTGATGCCCTGGTACTCAAAGATCGACAAATGCAAACCCGTGCCGGAAAGGGTGACCTACAAATGAAAGCGAACGTCATGAAGAA
>CAZHFS010000633.1:0-1356 GCA_964531885.1 uncultured Propionivibrio sp. | reverse complement strand
GACGCGCTCAACCACGCCTCGATCATCGACGGCATCCGCCTGTGCAAGGCCGAGCGCTACCGCTATGCGCACAACGACATGGCCGACCTCGAAGCGCAACTCCAGGCCGCAGCGGGCAAACGGCACAAGATCATCGTCAGCGACGGCGTCTTCTCGATGGACGGCACGATCGCCCAGCTCGACAAGATCTGCGACCTCGCTGAGCGCTACGGCGCGCTGGTCATGATCGACGAATGCCACGCCTCGGGCTTCATGGGCGCGACCGGACGCGGCACCCACGAACACCACAACGTCATGGGGCGCATCGACATCATTACCGGTACGCTGGGCAAGGCGCTTGGCGGCGCGATGGGCGGCTTTACCGCCGCGCGCAAGGAGGTGATCGAGATGCTGCGCCAGAAGTCGCGGCCCTACCTGTTCTCCAACAGCCTGGCCCCGACCATCGCCGGCGCCTCGCTGTCGGTACTGCGCCGCCTCTCCGAATCAACCGAACTGCGCGATCGCCTGCATGCCAACACCGCGTACTTCCGGGCCTCGATCAGCGCCCTCGGGTTCACCATCAAGCCGGGCACGCACCCGGTGGTGCCGGTGATGCTCTTCGATGCGCCGCTGGCACAGAAATTCGCGCGTCGGCTGTACGAACTCGGCGTGCTGGTCACTGGCTTCTTCTACCCCGTGGTGCCGATGGGGCAAGCACGCGTGCGCGTGCAGCTCTCCGCCGCCCACACCCGCGAACAACTTGACGCGGCGCTGGCCGCCTTTGCCCAGGCCGGACGCGAATTCGGCCTGATTCCTGGCACGCCCGGCACCCTCCCGAATGAAACCGCGACGCAAACGCCGTCGCAATGCCCGGCCTGATACGGCCGCGAAAGGACAGCAACATGGAACGTATTCTTGTCATCGGCGCCAACGGACAAATCGGCAGCGAACTCGTCGAAGCCCTGGCCCTCAAATTCGGCGCGAACAATGTCGTCGCCGCGGATATCGCCCCCCAGAGCCTGGTCGGCGCGCCATGCTACGAAACCGTCGATGTGCTCGACGCGAACCGCCTGCGCGCCGTGGTCGAGCAATATGGCATCACTCAGGTCTATCAGCTTGCCGCGCTGCTTTCGGTGACCGGTGAGCAGGCACCGCTGCGCGCCTGGACGCTGAACATGGATGGGCTGCTGAACATTCTCGAACTGGCGCGCGAGCGTAACGCCGCCGGGACGCCGCTGCGCGTGTTCTGGCCGTCGTCGATTGCCGCCTTCGGGCCGAATACGCCGGCGCTCGATACGCCGCAGCACACCATCATGGACCCGACGACGATCTACGGCATCAGCAAGCTCGCCGGCGAGCGCCTGTGCGAGTACTACT
>CAZHFS010000632.1:0-1357 GCA_964531885.1 uncultured Propionivibrio sp. | reverse complement strand
CGCCAGCCGCGCGGCCCGCTCTGCCGCTGGCTGGCCCGCCTCGGTGAACGCTCGCTCGGCGCACTTCTTTTTGCCCACCACGGCTTCGCGCGCGGCCCACTGACCTGTTGCCGCCTCGCTCCAAAACACCCCTTGTTCAAACGGGCAGCCCTGACTCTACAGCTCGACCCACTACCGCGCGAACTCTGGGCCCGCCGATCCTGCTTCACGTTCAACAACCAGCGCGTCCTGGTCACCGAGATTTTTCACCCGTTGCTCGGCACAGCAGTGACAGAACATCAGGGCTGACGAGAAGACAGGCCTTTACAAACCATGGCCGCTGCTCAAGGACAGCCTCCACCGGATTCACAATCACCAAACTGCGCAAAAAAACACTTTCCCTGGGGCCACCCCATCAAAAACACTGGACACATACAATTCAATCGCTTATAGTGCACGACCCTTGCCGACCGGCCACCCGCGCCAACCGGCTTGATGCGCTGCACAGACCTGAACGCATCCTCAAAGCCCGCCTGCCCTCTGGTGCCTCTTCGTGTGCACCGTTTCGGCACCAAGCTTTTGTGCCGAGAAGTTCCGATTTCTTGCCTTCTGGCAAACCTCTGACTGTTCTTCACAGGTTCACGCAGTATTTTTATCGCTGCCCCTTAGGGCAGCGTGGCCATGTATCGACCGAAGGATTTTCATGACATTTGCAGAAACCGGGCTTCACGCATTCATCCTCAAAGCGCTCGACAGCGCAGGTTACACCACCCCTACCCCAGTTCAGGCACAGGCCATCCCAGCAGCGCTGGCCGGTGAAGATCTCATCGTTTCGTCACAAACCGGCTCTGGCAAGACGGCCGCCTTCATGCTCCCGGCCCTGCACCACCTGGCACACCAGGAGCGCCGCCCTTTCGTACCTCTCAAGCGCCGCACCCCGAACCAGGAGCGCCAGTCGGCACGCGCCCGCGGGGCCGAGCGCGTTCGCTTTACTGCGGCAAAACCGCGCATGCTGGTCCTGGCACCGACCCGCGAACTCGCGCTGCAAGTCACAGCAGCCACAGAAAAATACGCTTCCGATATCCGCTACCTGAAAGCTGCTGCCATCCTCGGCGGCATGCCCTACCCGAAACAGCTTGAACGACTGGCGCTCAACCCGGAAATCCTGGTCGCCACGCCAGGACGCCTGATTGATCATATGCAGTCGGGGAAAATTGATTTCTCCGAAGTCCAAATGCTGGTGCTCGACGAGGCTGACCGGATGCTCGATATGGGTTTTATCGAGGACATCGAGACCATCATTGCCGCCACGCCGGTATCGCGCCAAACCATGCTTTTTTCCGCCACGCTCGATGGTAACGTCGGCCAGATGGCCCAA
>CAZHFS010000631.1:0-1364 GCA_964531885.1 uncultured Propionivibrio sp. | reverse complement strand
GCAGCAGCCACTCGATGACCGTCGCCGAGCCGGCGATGAAGGCGCCCGAGGCGCCGGCCGCCTTGCCCAGCGTGCCCATGTAGATGAGACGCGGCGAGGCCGGTAGCGCGAAGTGCGCGCAGGCGCCGCGTCCTTGCGGGCCAAGAACCCCGAAACCGTGCGCGTCGTCGACTACCAGCCAGGCATCGAAACGTTCGGCCAGTGCCAGCAACTCGGGCAGTGGCGCGAGGTCGCCGTCCATGCTGAACACGGCGTCGGTAAGGATCAGCTTGCGCTTGGCGGTGCTGGCGGCGAGTCGCGTTTCGAGCGCGGCGAGGTCGACGTGTGGGTAGCGCACGCTGTGCGCCCGCGACAACTGTACGGCGTCGATCAGCGAGGCGTGGTTGAGCTTGTCGGCGAAGACCGCGTCGTCGCGTCCGACAAGCGCCGGGACGATGGCCAGGTTGGCCATATAACCGGTCGATAAAAACAGCGCCCGCTCGGTACCGACGAAGGCGGCGAGTTCTTGTTCGAGCTGTTCGTGTGGCGTGAGGTGGCCGCTGACGAGGTGCGAGGCGCCGCTGCCGACACCCCATTGACGCGCCCCGGCGATGGCGGCTTCGACGAGCGCCGGGGCGTTGGCGAGACCCAGGTAATCGTTGCTACAGAAGCTGACGAACTCGCGACCGTCGACCACGGCCAGCGGGCCACAGGGTGCTTCGAGGGTGCGCCTCCGCCGTTTGAGGCCTGCGCTTTCGAGTGCTGCGAGCTCGCTGATCAGACTGTCGTAGATCATGCGGCGAGCGCCTCGTCGAGGGCGCCAGTGATGGCGCGGGCGAGAAGGTCGATCTCGGCATCGTCCACGATATACGGCGGCATCACGTAGACCGTGGTGCCGATCGGGCGCAGCAGGGCTTCGCGGGCCAGTGCGGCGCGGTAGAAGCGGCGCGAGAAATGCGGATCGTCGCAGGCGACGTCGAAGGCCTGGATCATGCCGCGCCGGCGCAGGTGACGCACTTCTGGGCGTTCGGCAAGCGGGGCGAGCGCCGCGAACAGGCGGTCTGAGAGACCTTGGTTGCGTGCCAGTACGTCGTCCTCGGCGAAGATGTCGAGGGTGGCCAGCGCAGCGCGGCAGGCCAGCGCGTTGCCTGTGTAAGAGTGCGAATGAAGGAAACCACGCGCCGTGGCGTCGTCCCAGAAGGCGCCGTAAACGGCGTCTGTGGTGAGGACGATGGACAGCGGCAGATAACCGCCCGAGATGCCTTTGGACAAGCACAGAAAGTCGGGACGAATGCCGGCCTGTTCGTGCGCAAAGAAGGTGCCGCTGCGCCCGCAGCCGACGGCGATTTCGTCGCAGATGAGGTGTACAGCGTAGCGGTCGCACA
>CAZHFS010000630.1:0-1367 GCA_964531885.1 uncultured Propionivibrio sp. | reverse complement strand
GCCCACCCCATTCGGCGCGCAGGTCAGTCAGGTTGCGCCCCTGGCCGAGCTGGCGGCCATGTTCGTCGACCAGCAGAAAGTTGAAGTTAAGATGCGCCGGCAGCGCGTCGGGGCGGAATGCGTCGGGCGTAATCTCCCAGCCGCGCGCATTGAGACCGCGCGTGTGCAGAATGAAGTGCACCAGCGCCGGGATCAGCGGCTGGTTGGTGTTCACCTTGCCGGCGGCGACCGCGGCGCAGAATTCGGCGGCGAAATCGGGCACCGGCACGAGCTTCGAGCGGATTTTCTGCGGCAGCGTCTTGACGAGCTGGACGACCTTTTCCTTGAGCAGCCCGGGCACCAGCCACTCGCAACGCGCCGGCGGCAGCTGGTTGAGCTGGGCCAGCGGCACGGTCAAGGTCACCCCGTCCTTGGCTGTGCCGGGCTCGAAGTGGTAGGCCAAGCTGAAGTCGACGCCGGCGAGTTTCACGCTATGCGGGAAAGCGTCGGTCGTCACCCCCGCGGCCTCGTGGCGCATCAGATCTTCGCGCTGCAGGTAGAGCAGCTTCGGTGTGTCGCGCTCGGCCGCCTTGCGCCAGTGGTCGAACTCGGCGCCGCTGCTGATCCCTTCAGGAATCAGCCGGTCGTAGAAGGCGACGATCAGTTCGTCGTCGACCAGCACGTCCGGCCGACGCGACTTGTGTTCGAGCGTCTCGATGTCGAGGATCAGCTGGTGGTTGTGGGTATAAAACCCCCAACGCCGCGCGAACTCCTCGGCAATCTCACCACCGACAAGGCCCTGGCGGATGAACAGTTCGCGCGCTTCCTTCGGGTTCATCGGCCCGTAATTCACCCGCTTCTTGGGATTGACGACGATGCCGTAGAGCGTCGAGCGCTCGAAGGCCACGGCCTGCATCGCCTTTTTTTCCCAGTGCGGATCGAAATAACTGCGCCGGATCAGATGCGCGCCGATCTGTTCGAGCCACTCCGGCTCGATGCGCGCCACGCAACGCGCAAAGAGCTTGGTCGTTTCGGTGATTTCCGCGGCGGCGATCCACTTGCCGGCTTTTTTGGAGAGCGCCGACCCGGGATGGACGAGGAACTTGATGCCGCGCGCACCCAAGTAATGCCCCGAGTCCTCGGACTTGCAGCCGATATTGCCCAACAGCCCCGAAAGCAAGGCGCGGTGAATCGCGTCGTAGTTCGCCGGGATGTCGTTCATTCTGCCGCCGGGCCGCCCCAAGGCAGAATCGTCGTTAACCTGCGCGACTTGCGCGCTGGCAGGCGCCCCCTTCCCAGGGAAGGGGGTTGGGGGGTTGGCCTTGACCCAGCCATGCTCGGCGGCCATGCCGTGCAACTGGCTGTGGATATCGGCCCACTCGCGCATG
>CAZHFS010000629.1:0-1369 GCA_964531885.1 uncultured Propionivibrio sp. | reverse complement strand
AAACGTGTAAGAAAGGCAGGAACGACTGATGCTGCAGCCAACTAGAAGGAAGTACCGCAAGGAGCAGAAAGGCCGTAACACCGGTCTTGCTACCCGTGGCACGAAAGTGAGTTTCGGCGAGTATGGTCTGAAGGCTACCGGTCGCGGTCGTCTGACTGCTCGTCAAATCGAAGCTGCTCGTCGTGCGATGACGCGTCACATTAAGCGTGGCGGTCGTATCTGGATTCGTATCTTCCCGGACAAGCCGATCTCCAAGAAGCCGGCCGAAGTTCGTATGGGTAACGGTAAGGGCAATCCTGAGTACTACGTTGCCGAAATTCGTCCTGGCAAGGTGCTCTACGAAATGGACGGCGTCGCCGAAAGTCTGGCTCGCGAAGCTTTCGAGCTCGCCGCTGCCAAGCTGCCGATCCCGACGACCTTTGTCACGCGCATGGTGGGTTGAAATGAAAGCCAGTGAACTCAGACAAAAGAGTGCAGAAGAACTGAACAAAGAGCTGCTTGATCTGCTCAAGGCTCAGTTCAGTCTGCGCATGCAGCATGCCACCCAGCAGCTGAATAACAACAGCCAGCTCGGCAAGGTGCGTCGCGATATCGCACGCGTTCGTACCCTTCTTCGTGAAAAGGCGGTGCAACAATGAGCGAAGCGACCAGTAAGCGTACGCTGATCGGCCGTGTTGTGAGCGACAAGATGGACAAGACGGTTACCGTTCTTGTCGAGCGTCGCGTCAAGCACCCGATGTACGACAAAATCATTGTGCGTTCCAAGAAGTATCATGCGCACAACGAAGGCAATGAAGCGAAGCAGGGCGATCTCGTGGAGATCCAAGAGTGCCGTCCTCTTTCGAAGAGCAAGAGTTGGAGCGTCAGCAAGCTTTTAGAAAAGGCTGTTGCAATCTAAGCGCTTGTGTTTTTCTGAAAAGGGGATATAATTCCCCTTTTTTCGCGCCCTGCCTCCCTGGTGGGGTGATTCTCCCGTACGGGTTCCAAGACTGACCGCTCCGGCGGGATAAGTTGGAGATATAAATGATTCAGATGCAAACCGTTCTGGACGTCGCCGACAATACTGGCGCCCGTTCAGTGATGTGTATCAAGGTGCTGGGCGGCTCCAAGCGTCGCTATGCCAGCGTTGGCGATATCATCAAAGTCAGTATTAAGGATGCTGCTCCGCGTGGGCGCGTCAAGAAGGGTGACGTCTATAACGCGGTGGTTGTGCGCACCGCGGCAGGTGTTCGCCGTCCTGACGGGTCGCTTGTCAAGTTTGACAATAACGCCGCAGTGCTCCTCAACAACAAGCTGGAGCCGATTGGTACGCGTATCTTCGGGCCGGTCACGCGTGAGTTGCGTGGCGAGCGCTTCATGAAGATCGTGT
>CAZHFS010000628.1:0-1373 GCA_964531885.1 uncultured Propionivibrio sp. | reverse complement strand
ATAGAGGCACACTCTTTCCCGACACGACGCTCTTCCGATCTGTGGTGCGTCGGCAGGTATGTCCAGTCCGGCGCCTAACCGCCTTCTGAGCGGACCTTCCTCCGCAAAGTCTGCTTGCAAGCGCTATTTTTCAGCGGCTTGTACGGAGCAGACGTCGCTTGTGTTTGTGGCAGAATAAGCCAACCGTGATTTCTGCCATGACCATGACGCGCTTCCTTATCAGACCTCTTTTTGCGCATGCCGCGCGGTGGCCTAGCGTTATGCTGTACGCGTTTGGCTGTCTCGCAGTTCTCGCGGTGTTGCCGGCTGCGGCGGCTGAGGTCGGGCTGGCCGGCGTTTTTCCAGGCAAGGCTTTGTTGACGATCAACGGTGGTGCGCCGAGAACCGTCAGTGTGGGGGCTCGCACCGAGGATGGTGTTCTGGTCGTTTCGGTTGATCGGGAAACGGCCACGCTTGAGATCAACGGTAAGAAACAGATTTTGCGTGTCGGGCAGAACGTTGCGGCACAGACGAGTGCAAGTGGCCCTCAGACTGCGGTGTTGGCGGCGAATGCACAGGGGCATTTTCTGACGACTGGGTCCGTCAATGGGTCGTCGGTACGTTTTCTGGTCGACACCGGGGCATCCATGATCGCGTTGGGGATGTCCCAGGCGAAGCGGCTGGGGATCGATACAGCGCGTGGGGAGCAGATACTGGTCAACACTGCCAACGGTCAGGTGGTGGCTGCTAAGGTCAAGCTCGACACGGTGAAGGTTGGCGAAATCGTCGTGCATGGTGTGGATGCGATGGTGCATCCATCGGAGTTGCCGTTTGCCTTGCTCGGCATGAGTTTTTTGAACCGAATGGAAATGCAGCGTGATGGTGACACCATGACGTTGAAAAAACGCTTTTAGGAGAATCAATATGCCGCATCGCGACCAGGAAATCGCCCTGCTGCGCAGGGAAGTTGAGATGCTGATGGGTGAGCGTCAGGCGCTGCTGCACGTAGCAGGAGCCGCAGCGGCATTGATCGCTTCGCTCGATAGTCGGCGCTTGCCGGTGGCCGCCGTCGAGTCTGCCGATCTCGTAGCGACCTCGATCAATGCACTTTCCGAGGAAACCCTGCAGGATGCCTTGGCATCGGTTCATGCCGAAATCGAAGAAGATCATCCGCGCCAGGAAAAAGGGAGTTCGCCAGCCGCTCGGGTCTAAGCAGCGATCACTGGGGATGAATCACTTCGATCTCGGACGCTTGCGCCGGTGCTTGCTGACTGAGCCTCGCCATACCTCTTTCATTGGGGATGATGGCGCACCTGATGATCAACTCGTACCCGCTGCCGTGCTGTTCCCGATCGTGATGCACGGGGAATCGCCCTCTGTTCTGCTTACGCAGC
>CAZHFS010000627.1:0-1373 GCA_964531885.1 uncultured Propionivibrio sp. | reverse complement strand
TTTACGGCCGATCCGCGCAAGGATGCCAGCGCCACGCTGATCGCTGAAGCGCGTGCCGGCGACCCGGCGCTCGAAGCCATGGCCGGCGGCGCAGGGACGCAATATGGGAAAGGCGGCATGATCACCAAGGTCATCGCCGCCAAGCGCGCGGCGAGCAGCGGCACGCACACCGTGATCGCCAGCGGGCGGGTGGACAACGTCATGCCTCGCCTCGCCAGCGGCGAATCGATCGGCACCCTGCTCGCTTCCGAAACGCCGCGCCTGAGCGCCCGCAAGCAATGGCTTGCCGACCACCTGCAGTTCAATGGGCAACTGGTGCTCGATGCCGGCGCAGTCAAGGCGCTCGGCGAAGGAAAAAGCCTGCTGCCGATCGGTGTCCTCGAAGTCTGCGGCGAATTCGAGCGCGGCGCCGCCGTCGCCTGCGTCACCCAGGATGGCCGCGAAATCGCCCGCGGGCTAACCAACTACGGCAGCAGCGATGCGCGCCGCATCGCCCGCCACGGCAGCCAGGACATCGAGTCGATTCTCGGCTACCTGGACGAACCCGAAATCATCCACCGCGACAACCTGATCCTGAACTAAACCACCCGCTTCACCTAAAAAAACGGGCAGCCATGATGGCTGCCCGTTTTGTTTGTGCTCGCAACCGCACCTGCCGAACGCTCAGGCCGTCGGATTGGCCTCGCGGTAAATTGCCGCCTGACTCAGCAGCCAGCGCCGGAAAACCTGCAACGACGGAGAACCGACCTTGTTTTCGGGATAGACCAGATAGTAGCCGCGCTGACTGCGCAACACCTGCGGGCAAGGGATCACCAATTTGCCGCTCTGCACCTCGTTAACCACAAAGAAGCGCGGCACCAGCGTCACCCCAAGGCCGACCTTAGCCGCCTGAACCAGCATCGAGAAAAGTTCGTAACGCGCCCCACCCATGGCATTGACATGAGCAAGACCCGCCACATCAAACCATTCGCGCCAGGCATCGGGCCGCGCCGATTGATGCAGCAAAGGCAGGCGCGACAATTCGTCCGGGGTAATCTGCACCCGCCCCTTGAGTAGCGAGGGAGCACACACGGGAACGATCTCCTCGCCGAACAGATATTCGGCGATTGCCCCGGGCCAGATCGGATCGCCAAAGTGAATCGCCGCATCGAAGGGCGTATCGGTGAACATGAAGGGCTCAGCACGCGTCGTAAGGTCGAGAGTGATCGCCGGGTTGTCTTCATGAAAGCTTACCAACCGCGGGATCAGCCAGCGCGTGGCAAACGTGGGGATGACCGCCAACTCGACAACCCCGCCGGAGCCCCGATGCGCCATCAATGACATGGTGTCGTGCTCGACTCGGCGCAAACTTTCACGCACCTGCTTGGCATAAA
>CAZHFS010000626.1:0-1376 GCA_964531885.1 uncultured Propionivibrio sp. | reverse complement strand
AAGCGCCTGCCTTGCCCAGAGTCGAATCCAGCCCGTCACGTTAGTGCCCAGGTTCATCATGCAGCCTCGATCAGTACTGCTTGCGCCCAACCCGCTCGACACCGAGAAGCTGTGCCGGCAAGGTTTCAGCAGGAAACCACTTGCCGTAAATGCGCTGAAACGTCCCGTCCCCCTTCATTTCGCGCAACGCATCCTCAAAGGCTTTGATGATCGCGCTGGAGGTGCCCGGCGAAACGGCAATCATGAGTGGGTTGACATCGAGAATCGCCACTCGTTCTACAACCGACACATCGCCGCCTGCACTCCGCAACGCGGCAGCCGAACTGATATTACTGTCTGCCCACAAATCAACCCGCCCGGACAAGAGCATGCGCGCCGAGCGATCAGGCGAAGCCGCCAGGGAAAGGTTGCGAAATCCCTCACGCCGCGCACTCGCTTCCGCATGACTGGCACGATAAGACCCCACAATGGCGCTGGCTTTGGCCTCCTGGAGACGACTGTTCCAGTGATCACCCCGCCGCTGGTAGAGTTCGGTCCGCACCTCGAGCAAGGGACCGATCATGGTAACCAACCGCTCCCGCTCCGGGCTTCGCGCCATCGGAAAGAGAATCACATTGGGCACCTCGGTGACTAATTTGTAGCCACGCGACCAAGGCACGAATTCAATCGCCTCATCGCGACCGGCACGTCGCAATACCTCGCTGACGATGTCGACCGCCATGCCGGTCGGGCGCCCTTCGTGCGTATAGCTCACCGGCGGCCACTCTTCGGTCAGAACCTGCAAGCGCGGCCCGGCCGCGGCAGCCTCGCCGACGACAAAGGCGACCCACAGGACAAACATCGCCAGGAACGAGCACAAGCGCTGCGCTGGCAAACCGTTGCCGGACAGTGTTCGACATCCCTGCGTGCTCGACTCGAAGCCCAACACCATTCTCCCGCCATCGACAGGCCAAACCCGCATCATCGGGGGAACGTCCCCGGGGTTAACCAGCAAGCTCAGTATAGACCGCCTAAACACGGGCAAGAAACGCGCCTTCAGTCTTATCGCTTGACTGCGTAAACCCCAAAAAGTTCGCGAACATCAAACGAACAATCATTTCGCATACAAACATTTGCACGGCAACCGTTTAGTTACAAACACTTACACACTGTAAATAAACACTTGACAGACCGTTACCGAACATCTAATGTTCGTTTCCGAATCGTTAAGTTTGTTTGCGAATAAAAATCCAATCCCTACCGCACATTTTTCTCCGAGCCAACGCCATGATGACCCTCTGTTCTGCACGCAAACCCGGGCAACATTCTCAATACGACCTGCTGATCATAGGTGGCGGTGCCACGGGTTGCGGGATTGCGGTGGATGCGGCGAGCCG
>CAZHFS010000625.1:0-1382 GCA_964531885.1 uncultured Propionivibrio sp. | reverse complement strand
AACATCGCCACCTTGCCAAATTTGGCGTAATAGCGATTGTCCTGCTCGTTCTGCGAAGAGTGCAGCCCAGGGTCATCGGCCGATACCAGGACAAGGCCGCCCGTGATGCCCGAATACGCTACCGTCAGCAGGGCGTCCGAAGCGACATTCACGCCGACCATCTTCATCGCCGAGAGTGAGCGAGCGCCGGCAATCGACGCGCCAATCGCGGCTTCCAGGGCCACTTTTTCGTTGGCGCCCCATTCGGCGACGATTTCGTCCTTGTACTGAGCCAGCGTTTCCAGTATTTCGGTGCTTGGCGTTCCTGGATAGGCGCAGGCGTAGGAAACGCCGGCTTCCAGCGCTCCCAAGGCGATGGCCTCGTTTCCGGTCAAGAATTCTTTCATGCCCTGTCCTGCGATATTGAGTGTCGCTTGGCGAAAAGCACCACCCCCCTTGGGTTCGACCTCGATCCTGGAGTACGCAAAAGGGGTGATGCAAACGATGGATATTATGGGCTCGGGGAGGCGAAATATTTGCCGGTAATGCGCACGCCTTTTGCTGGAAATGCAAACTGTTTGCGTGAATATGTGTTTGCGTGCAATTTAAAACCATGTCGAAGAAGGGGGCTTTTCTCTCCCGCGGCGCTGCGGCTGCCCCGGTGACATCCGCCGCCACTGCGGGGGCATTGCTGCGGGTAATCCACAACGGGTGCCACGCCACTTGAAATCCCCATTGGCGTCCCCCATTTTGATTGCATCAAGTCATTGAATGGAGAACGCCATGCGTCTCGACAAATTCACCACCAAGTTCCAGCAGGCCCTCGCCGACGCCCAGAGTCTGGCCATCGGGCACGACAACCAGATGATCGACCCAACCCACCTATTGCTCGCCCTGTTGCAGCAGGACGACGGCAGCACGTCGGCGCTGCTTGCCCAGTCGGGCGTCAATGTGCAGGCGCTGAAAAGTGCGCTCGATCAGGCCGTCGACCGTCTGCCGCGCGTCGAGGGGCATGGCGGCGAGGTTTCGATCGGGCGCGATCTCGCTAACCTGCTCAACCTCACTGACAAGGAGGCGCAGAAGCGCGGCGACCAGTTCATTGCCAGCGAGATGTTCCTGCTCGCCCTGTGCGACGACAAGGGCGAAGCGGGGCGCCTGGCCAAACAGCACGGCCTCGCTCGCAAGGCGCTCGAAGCGGCGATTCTGGCCGTGCGCGGCGGGCAAGGGGTGGATAACGCCGAGGCCGAAGGGCAGCGCGAGTCGCTGAAAAAATACTGCATCGACCTCACCGAGCGTGCCCGGCTTGGCAAACTCGACCCGGTGATCGGGCGGGACGACGAGATCCGTCGTGCGATCCAGATCCTGCAGCGGCGCACCAAGAACAACCCGGTGTTGATCGGCGA
>CAZHFS010000624.1:0-1388 GCA_964531885.1 uncultured Propionivibrio sp. | reverse complement strand
TTAACAGGCTGCTGAAATACCACCCGCGCCAGAGGGGTAGCGCTGCCCCTGTGGGTCATTTGACCGATTTACATTTTGCATTTTGAAATTTCTGCCCTTTTGAGGCTTCAGATTGCACTTTGGAGCGACCTTTCCCCGCCGTTTTTGCTCATTGAGCGCACTGCGGGCGCACCTGTCCCAGCGTGCGCATTCGCGTGAGGTTGTACGCCGTCATGGTCAGCACAAACATCTGGTCAACTTTCTCCACCCCCCGCACCAGCACCTGACGAATCGCGCCCACCGTCTTGCCCCAGCCAAAGCATTGTTCGATGCGCTTGCGCTTTTGTTGTGAGATGGCATAGCCCTCACTGGCCGCCACCGCATCGGGCACGGCTGATTTGCGCCCCGAGGTGTTTTGCGCCACATGGGGCAGCACGTTCATCTCTTGCAGGGCTTCAATGAATTCCTGGGCGTCATAGCCTTTGTCTGCGCCCAGCGTGAGCGTCGTTTCGTCGTCATGCGCCTGGCGCACATCGTTGATCATGGCTTTGGCCGCTTCGCGTTCGGCGTGCCCATCGGCTCGGGTGACCATGGCATTGACCACCAGGCCATGGCGGTTGTCGGTGAGGTTGTGACCCATGAAGCGCAGTTCGCTGGTGGTCTTGCCTTTGCGGTACAGCCGGGCATCGGCGTCTGTGCTGGACTCGTGCGTTTCATTGCTGCGGCTTTGGTTGCGGAAGTCGCTGCCGTCACTGCTGTCATCGTCTTTGCGGTCCTTGGGCACAAAGCTTTTGTGGCCCGCCCAGGCCTGGATCAAGGTGCCGTCCACACTAAAGTGTTCACCACTGAGCAGCTGCCTTTCATCGGCTTGCGCCACGATCTGATTGAACAGTTCGATTACCGCATCATGGGTAATCAACCGCTGACGGTTTTTGCTGAAAACCGTGGGCACCCATACTGCATCGTCCATGGCCAGGCCCACGAACCAGCGAAAGAGCATGTTGTATTGGATCTGCTCCATCAGCATGCGCTCAGAGCGCACGCTGTAGAGCACCTGCAGCAGCATGGCGCGCAATAGCTTCTCTGGCGCAATGCTGGGGCGACCGCCCTTGATGTCGGCCTCGTACATCCCGGCAAACAACCCGTCCATGGACACCAGGGCCTTGTTGACCATCTCGCGAATGGCTCGCAAAGGGTGATCAGCTGGTACGAAGTCATCGAGCCGCTTCATCAAAAACAGGCTCTCGGTAAAGGTGTCTGCGCCGCGCATGTCTGTGTGCTTTGTGGGATGCTCGCATTCTCAAGTGCAGACCTGAAGTTGGCCTTGCAATGAGGTCAGTATTTCAGCAGCCTGTTAAAGGCGTGGGCGCAGACAAGAGATCGATTTTTGGAAACATGATGCGGCTACC
>CAZHFS010000623.1:0-1389 GCA_964531885.1 uncultured Propionivibrio sp. | reverse complement strand
TCCTCACCAACTCGCGCCTGTGCGCCGAAGGCCACCGTCCGATCTGCCAGGACACGGGCATCGGCATGGTTTTCCTCAAGGTGGGCATGAACGTGCGCTGGGCGGACGCCACCCTGAGCCTACAGGACATGGTGAACGAAGGCGTGCGCCGTGCCTACACCAACCCGGCCAACCCGCTGCGCGCTTCGGTGCTCTCCGACCCGGCCGGCGCTCGCAAGAACACCAAGGACAACACCCCGGCCGTCGTGCACTACGAAATCGTGCCCGGCGACCACGTCGAAGTCATCTGCGCGGCCAAGGGTGGCGGCTCGGAAGCCAAGGCCAAGCTGGCGATGCTCAACCCGTCCGACGACATCGTCGACTGGGTGCTGAAAACCGTTCCGACCATGGGCGCCGGCTGGTGCCCGCCCGGAATCATCGGCATTGGCATCGGCGGCACGCCCGAGAAGGCCATGCTGATGGCCAAGGAATCGCTGATGGGGCCGGTCGACATCCACGAACTGAAGGACAAGGCCAAGGGCGGCGCCACGCTTACCCGCGCCGAGGAACTGCGGCTTGAACTGCACGAAAAGATCAACGCGCTCGGCATCGGCGCACAGGGCATGGGTGGCCTGACCACCGTGCTCGACGTGAAGGTGCTCGACTATCCGTGCCACGCTGCCAACCTGCCGGTGGCGATGATCCCCAACTGCGCCGCCACGCGCCACATCCATTTCCACCTCGACGGTTCCGGCCCGGCCAAGCTCGAGCCGCCCAAGGTCGAAGACTGGCCGGCCGTCACCTGGACCGCCGACACCAAGGCCGCCAAGCGCGTCAATCTCGACGCGCTGACCAAGGCGGAAGTCGCCTCGTGGAAATCCGGCGACAAGCTGCTGCTCAACGGCAAGCTGCTCACCGGCCGCGACGCCGCGCACAAGCGCATCCAGGACATGCTGGCCAAGGGCGAGAAGCTGCCCGTGGACTTCACCAACCGCGTCATCTACTACGTCGGCCCGGTCGATCCGGTGGGTGACGAAGTGGTCGGCCCGGCTGGCCCGACGACCTCGACGCGGATGGATAAATTCACCCGCATGATGCTCGAAAAGACCGGACTCATCTCCATGGTCGGCAAGTCCGAGCGCGGCGCGGCCGCCATCGAGGCGATCAAGGACAACAAGTCGGCCTACCTGATGGCCGTCGGCGGCGCCGCCTATCTGGTGGCCAAGGCCATCAAGTCGGCCAAGGTCCTGGGTTTTGCTGACCTCGGCATGGAAGCGATCTACGAGTTCGAGGTCCAGGATATGCCGGTCACCGTCGCCGTCGATTCGACGGGCAGCGCCGTGCATTCGACTGGCCCGAAGGAGTGGCAGGTCAAGATCGGCAAGATTCCGGTCGCCGTTTAAGCGCCTT
>CAZHFS010000622.1:0-1397 GCA_964531885.1 uncultured Propionivibrio sp. | reverse complement strand
GGTGCGATTGGGGTGTAGCGATATCCAACAATTCAAAAAGCATCTTACCCCTAGCCCACGTCATCATCAATCGCCATTTTCCCCTGCCCTGGAAGGCGCATCCAGATGCGCCTTCCAGCCTTGCCTCCCTGGGATCAAGCATCCATGCGCCTTGCAGGGCATCGTCCGGCGGAGGCTCTATTCAGAGGAGCGAGGCTGCCTTGAGGGGCGTGCAAGCGCGGGGGCGTGAGCCCCTCGGCCGGCTTAAGTGTTCGGGTAGTTCGGCCCTTCGCCACCCTGCGGGGGCAGCCAGTCGATGTTCTGCTGCGGGTCCTTGATGTCGCAGGTCTTGCAGTGGATGCAGTTCTGGGCGTTGATGCGCAGGCGCGGGTTGGTGCCGTCGGCATCGCGCTCGACTTCATACACGCCGGCCGGGCAGTAACGCTGTTCCGGGGCGGCGTAGCGCGGCAGGTTGATCTGGGCGAAGACGGTTTCGTCGCGCAGTTTCAGGTGGCAGGGCTGGTCTTCGGCGTGGTTGGTGTTGGAGAGGTAGACCGATTCCAGGCGGTCGAAGGTCAGCACGCCGTCGGGGCGGGGGTAGTCGATGCGCGGGCAGTCGGCGGCCGGGCGCAGGGTTTCGTGGTCGGCGGCGGGGTGGTGCAGCGTCCACGGGGCGTGGCCGCGGAAGATGAGCTGGTCGATGCCGAAGAGCAGACCACCCACGTAGAGGCCCTTGGCGAGCAGCGGCTTGAAGTTGCGCGCGCGGTGCAGTTCTTCGTGCAGCCAGCTGGCGCGGAAGGCGTCAGGGAAGGCGTCGAGCGTGTCGCCCTGGCGGCCGGCGGCGAGGGCGGCGGCACAGGCGTCGGCGGCCAGCATGCCGGATTTGATGGCGGCGTGCGAGCCCTTGATGCGGGCGGCGTTGAGGAAACCGGCGTCGTCGCCGATCAGCGCGCCGCCGGGGAAAACCGGGTGTGGCAGCGATTGCAGGCCCCCGGCAGCGATGGCGCGCGCGCCGTAGGCCAGGCGGCGGCCGCCCTGCAGTTGAGCGGCGATGGCCGGATGGGTCTTGAAGCGCTGCAGTTCTTCGTACGGCGAGAGGTGGGGGTTGGCGTAGCCGAGGCCGACGACGAGGCCGACCGACACAAGATTCTCGCCAAAGTGGTAAACGAAGCCGCCGCCGTAGGTGTCAGGGTCAAGCGGCCAGCCGGCGGTATGCACGACGAGGCCGGGCGAGTGTTGCGCGGCGGGGATTTCCCAGACTTCCTTGAGGCCGAGGCCATAGACCTGCGGGTCCTTCCCATGGCGCAGGCGGAAGCGGGTTTCGAGCTGTTTGCCGAGGTGGCCGCGGCAGCCTTCGGCAAAGAGGGTGTAGGCGGCGCGCAGTTCCATGCCGGGCTGGTAGGCCGGGCCGGGCGTGC
>CAZHFS010000621.1:0-1400 GCA_964531885.1 uncultured Propionivibrio sp. | reverse complement strand
TTTCCTGCGTACCGACCAATGGCTGAACATTTCGCCTCCCCTCTGTCTAACGTTAGGCACTGTTCACAACGAGCGCTGTCTGTTCATGCTAGGTGAGGGGGGATGATGCCGCAAGGACGCACATGGCCTCCCGCCTGACTATAATCAAGGACAAACCCACCGAAAACGGGCCATGAAACTGCGCACCGTACTTGGCATCCTCCTGTGGCTGACCGTCTGCTCAGCCAGCGCGACGCCGCCCCTGCGGGTCGGGACCGACGAATCGCTCCCGCCCTACAGCTTCGTGCGCGACGGCAAGGCTGCCGGCATTGATGTGGATATGCTCCATGCGGCAGCCAAACGGCTGGGGCTGGAAGTCGAGGTCATCCCGCTGCCCTGGAAGCGCGTCCTGGCGCTGCTCGAAGCCGGCGAACTGCCCCTCGCCATGCCGCTCTTCAAAACCCCGCAGCGCGAGGCATTCGCCCTGTTCACCGGGCCGGTGCACCTCAGCCAGACCGGGCTCTTTGTCCGCAAGGGAAACGAGTTCGCCTTCGAATCGGTCGACGACCTCACGGGCAAGCGCATCGGTCTAAGCCGCGGCTTTGTCCTGCAGGACGACCTTGACCTGGCCATCCGCGCGAAGAAAGTCACCGCCGAGGAGGTCGGCACCATCGACCAGAATCTGCGCAAGCTCGCTGCCGGGCGCATCGATGCCTTTGCGGGCAACGTGGTAAGTACCCGCTACGTGCTGCGCGACTCGCCGCTGGGAGCCCAGCTGACCATTCTGCCGCGCCTCTTGCATGCCAGCCGGCCGGCCTTCCTCACGATCTCGCGCAACGCCCCGCTGCCAAACCGCGCCCGCCTCGCCGAGGACCTGCGTACCGCCCTCGACGCCCTGCACCGCGACGGCACCTACGCCAAGATTGTCGAGAGTTACCTGAAACCCTGAAGGCGCAGAAAGAATAAGCGGCGGCCTCCCGGTCAAGCCGCCCCGAAAACGGCAGCCAGTCGCTGAGGCGCCGGCATGCATTCACCGGCGCACATAAAACGGACAGCGGCCGAAGCCTGCCCTGGAAGGCGCGTGGGTGCTTGATCCTGGAATAGGCAAGGCTGGAAGGCGCATCTGGATGCGCCTTCCAGGCACCTTGCCGCTGGAAAGACCGCTGGATGCGGCCTGCGGGAGGGGCGCTTAAAACAGCACCCCGCTCGCCTCCTCCTCCCGCCGTACCGGCCGCCCGGCCACGCCGCGCTGTGTGCGCCGCCCCAGGGCCGCCGCCGTCTCGGCGTGAAAGCGCGCGTTGCCGAGCGCGTAGTTGCCGTTCGTCGCGCAGCGCAGTTCATCCACCAAACCCGGCTCCAGCGCCGGGCGGAAGAGTTCGCGGTACGCCGCCTGCCGCGCCTCGGGCGTCGCGCCCAGCGCC
>CAZHFS010000620.1:0-1403 GCA_964531885.1 uncultured Propionivibrio sp. | reverse complement strand
TGACCGGCATCCCGATGATGCCGCCTTTCATCCGCGGGGTGATCAATCTGCGCGGCAGCGTGGTTCCGGTCATCGACCTTGCCGCACGCTTCGGCGGCGCGCCGACCGAAATTCAGCGCCGCACCTGCATCGTCATTGTCGAGGTGCCCGATGCCGAGAGGCAGCACGACATCGGCATCATGGTCGATGCCGTCTCTGAAGTGCTCGACATACCGGCCGGAGAGATCGAACCCCCGCCGGCCTTCGGCACCAACATCCGCACCGATTTCATTTCAGGCATGGGCAAGGTCGCCGGCAAATTCGTCATTCTGCTCAATATCAGCAAAGTCCTTTCGGTCGACGAAATCGCGCTGCTCACCAGCGCGACAAATCCGAACGCCGAATCCGCGCAATAAAAACCATACGGAGACACGCAATGAAACCAGGGCAAAGCGCACACCTTTTTCCTCAAACCCAAAACGAGGATTCTGACGTGGATATTGGCAACCCGACCCACGCTGCAGAGATCCAGCGGCTTCTCGATACCGTGCGCACCAAAAGCAAAACAATGGCTTGCTCTCCCAGCGCTTGCTCGAACTGGAAATCCGTCTTCGACACCGAAACAAGACAGCCAGAAACGGCGACGGAAAGCTAGGTTCAGGCACTCGAGCCCCTTCGGTAATCTCCCAGCGAGGCGACCATGAACATCCGATCTCTCTCCATTCGCAACCGCCTGATAGCACTCGTCACTTTATCGCTGCTGCTGCTGGCCTTTGCTGCCTTCTATACGGCCATGCTGCAACGCCAGCAGATGATTCTGGATCGCGAGGCGAAAACCCGTAGCCTGGTCGAAACGGCCCAGACGCTGATCGCCAACTTCGCCACGCAGGCCAGTGCCGGCAAGATCACGCTTTCCGAGGCGCAGGAACAAGCCCGCCTGAGCATGCGCGCCATGCGTTACGACGGTGATAACTACTACACGGTCATGAACACGGATCACGTCATCATCGAACACCCGATCCGCCCGGAATTGAACGGTAAGAACATGGCCGACACGAAGGATCCGAAGGGCACCCTGCTCTTCCAGAACATCGTCGCCGCGGCCAAACGTGGCAAGGGCGAAACGACTGAATACTACTGGCCGAAACCGGGCCAGTCGGAACCGGTCAAGAAGCTCTCGGCCAGCACCCTGTTCACCCCGTGGAACTGGGTGATCACCACGGGCATTTACGTCGACGATGTCGATACCGAGTTCAGAAACACCGTCATTGTCATTGCCGAAGTCATGGTCGCCGGCATTATTTTGCTGCTCGCTGTTGCCTGGTGGATCACCCGATCGATCTCCGTTCCGATCGGCGAAGCGGTAGGCGCGGCGTCGCGTCTGGCCGAGGGCGATCTCACCGTGCGTCTGGACACCGACAGCA
>CAZHFS010000619.1:0-1425 GCA_964531885.1 uncultured Propionivibrio sp. | reverse complement strand
CGATCTACTTCGCCCGGGCGCATGACGCCGAGCACGACCCCTTTGCTGGCCTGGTCAAGCAATACGATGGCGGCGGCAATCCACAGCCATGGACGGATGTTACGCGCAGGCACGCTTCTCCCCTTCGCCGTGCAGGTTGCTCACGCAGCGGCCGCAGAGCTCGGGGTGGGCGGCATCGGCGCCGACATCTTCGCGCACATGCCAGCAGCGCTCGCACTTGGCGTGGGTCAGCGGGGCGCATTCGATTTTCTCTTCGGCGCTCTTGACGACGCGGGCCTGCGAGGCGATCAGCACGAAACGCAGGTCGTCGCCGAGCGAGGAGAGCAAGTCGTATTTTTCTCCGTCCGCATGGAGGGTGACTTCGGCCTGCAGCGAGGAGCCGATCTTGCCGTCGACACGCAGCTCCTCGAGCGCCTTGGTGACCTCGGCACGCACTGCGCGGATCTTGGTCCATTTGTCGAGCAGGGCGGCTTCGTTCGCCGGGGCCGGGAGTGCTTGCCAAGTGTGCAGCATGATCGAGTCATCGTCGCCGTGCAGGGTACGCCAGGCTTCTTCGGCCGTGAACGAGAGCACCGGGGCGATCAGTTTGATGAAGGTGTCGGTGATGTGCCACAGCACGCTTTGCGCGGCACGCCGGGCCTTGGCGTTGGTGGCGCTGGTGTACAGGCGGTCCTTGAGGATGTCGAGATAGAAACCGCCGAGGTCTTCCGAGCAGAAGGTCTGCAACGACTGCACCGCGCGGTGGAATTCGTACTTGCCGAAATCGGCTTCGCACTGTGCCTGCAACTGGCGCGTCAAGGCCAGCGCGTAGCGGTCGATTTCGAGCCACTCTTCGACGGGCAGCATGTTTTGCGCCGGGTCGAAGTCGGAGGTGTTGGCGAGCAGGAAGCGCAAGGTGTTGCGCATGCGGCGGTAGGATTCGACGACGCGCTTCAAAATCTCGTCCGAGATCGAAAGCTCACCGGAATAGTCGGTGGCGGCGGCCCACAGGCGCAGGATGTCGGCGCCGAGGGTGTCGGACACCTTCTGCGGGGCGACGACGTTGCCCTTGGACTTGGACATCTTCAGGCCCTTGCCATCGACCACGAAGCCGTGGGTGAGGAGCGCCTTGTACGGGGCGCGGCCGTCGATCGCGCAGCCGGTGAGCAACGAACTCTGGAACCAGCCGCGGTGCTGGTCCGAGCCTTCGAGGTAAAGGTCGGCCGGGAAATCGCACTGTGCGGCGTGCGAGCCGCGCATGACGCTCATGTGGGTGACGCCCGAATCGAACCACACGTCGAGCGTGTCCGTCATCTTGCGGTAGTGCGCCGCATCTTCGCCGAGCAATTCGTTGGCGTCGAGCGAGAACCAAGCTTCGATGCCAGCCTGTTCGACGCGCTTGGCCACCGCTTCGATGAGTTCCGGCGTGCGCGGGTGCAGGGCGCC
>CAZHFS010000618.1:0-1426 GCA_964531885.1 uncultured Propionivibrio sp. | reverse complement strand
TTCAGCCGGCAGATGCACACCCTGCTCAAGTCCGGGGTGCCGATCATGCGTGCCTTGAGCAGCCTGCAGGACGCGGCGACCAATCACGAGATGAAGCGCGTGATCGGCGAGATCCGCGAAAGCCTCGAAGGCGGTCGCGAATTGTCGCAGGCGCTGGCCAAGCATCCGCGCGTGTTCTCGCCGTTCTACCTGTCGATGGTGCGTGTTGGCGAAGCGACCGGCATGCTCGAGGATGTCTTCTACCGGCTGTTCGAGCACCTCGAATTCGAGCGCTACATGCGCGAACAGGTCAAGTCCGCGCTGCGTTATCCGATGTTCGTGGTCGCCGCGATGATTGCCGCCATCGTCATTGTCAATCTCTTCGTCATCCCGGCCTTTGCCAAGGTGTTTGCCGGTTTCGGCGCCGAGTTGCCGCTGATGACGCGCCTTCTGCTCGGTTTTTCCGGCTTCATGGTCGAGTACTGGCCGCTTCTGCTGGCCGTCGTGGTGGCCGCGGTTTTCGCCTTTCGTGCGTGGGTCGGCACAGCGGCCGGGCGACTGGCCTGGGATCGGATCACGCTACGCCTGCCGATTGCCGGCAAGATCCTGCACAAGGCTGCCCTGTCGCGCTTTGCGCGCAGCTTTGCGCTCGGTCAGCGCAGTGGGGTGCCGGTCATGCAGGCGCTCTCCAACGCCGCGCAGACGGTCGATAACGTGCATGTGGCGCGGCGCATCGAAGCCATGCGCGAGAGCGTCGAGCGCGGCGAGAGCCTGCTGCGCTCGGCGATCGGGGCTGGTATTTTCACCCCGGTGGTGTTGCAGATGGTTGCCGTCGGCGAGGAGTCCGGCGCCGTCGACGACATGATGGAAGAAATCGGCGACATGTATCGCCAGGAGGTCGAATACGAACTGAAGACGCTCGGCCAGCAGATCGAGCCCATCCTCATCGTCCTGCTCGGCATCCTCGTCCTCATCCTGGCGCTCGGCATCTTCCTGCCGATGTGGGATCTGGGCAAGGTGGCGATCAAGCGCTAGGGGATAACGATGGCCGGCGACCTGCGACGGCGTTATGAGTTCGGGGTCCTTGTGCTGATTGTCGGCGTGCTAGCCCTGTTGCTCATGCAGGCCCTTGAGCGCACGCGGCGCGAGATCGAGGAGGCTGCGGTGCAGAGCGAGATCGCCGCGTTGCGCGTTGAACTCCTTGATCGCGTGGCGCACCGGGAAGTGCATGGCGGACCTTTGCCGCAAAGCGATAACCCGGTGCGGTGGGCCGGGCGCGAGCCGCAAGGCTACCGTGGCGAGCTGTCGGCAAGGCCGGCCGAGAATGGTGTGTGGTTCTTCGATGTGCCGCAGGGCGAACTCGTCTACCGCTATCGGGCGGGCGACGAAGCGCGCTACCGGCTCGAGCGCGTGGGGCGTGCCTCGCCCGCCGATGACGTGCCGGGGC
>CAZHFS010000617.1:0-1430 GCA_964531885.1 uncultured Propionivibrio sp. | reverse complement strand
CTGATGCCGACCAGCGTGCCGGGCACGGCGAATGGCGTCATCATCAAGGCTTCAAGCATGCGCTTGCCCGGGAACTGCTTGCGCACCACCAGCACCGCACCGATCATCGCGATGATGCCGGCGATCGGCGTCGCGATACCGGCCAGGGTCATGGTCTGGAACATCGCATCCTTGCCGCGCTGCAATGCTTCGACGATGTTCTCGGTGGTGAAGGTGTAGTCGATACCCCAGTTCTTGACGAAGCAACCTGCCACGATGGTGCCGTAGAGCGACACGATGAACAGGCTGACCAGGCTGACGAAAGCGAGCAGCATCCAGCGGGTCGGCTTCGAGGCGAGATCGGAGAGTCGCCCGGAGGGCTTACCGGTCACCACCACGAAGGACTTCTTGGCCACCCACGAACGCTGCACGAAGAAGGCCGTCAGGGTAGGCAGGAGCAGCAAGATGGACAGCGCCGCGCCGTTCCCCAGACGGTTCATGCCGGTCACCTCGATGTACGACTCGACCGAGAGCACGCGGAAGCTGCCCGAGAGCAGCAAGGGGTTGGCGAAGTCGGCCAGCGAGTTGGTGAACACCAGGAGCCACGACGACAGGATGCCTGGCATGGCCAGCGGCAGCGTCACGCCCATGAAGGTCTGCCAGCGCGTCGCGTTGAGGTCGAGACTGGCGTCTTCGAGCGTCGAATCGATGGCATCGAGCACCCCGACCATGGTCAGGAAGGCGATCGGGAACATCGAGATCGTCTGCACGATGGTCAGGCCGGTCAGGCCATAGATCGAGAAGTTCTCAAGCCCCAGTACCCCCTTGGTGATCAGCCCGTTGTTGCCAAAGAGCAGGATGATCGACAAGGTCAGCGAGAACGGCGGCGAGATCACCGGCAGCGTCGCCAGCCCGGTCACGAATTTCTTGCCGCGCAGGCTGGTACGCGAAACGAAGAAAGCGAAGACAAAGCCGATGATCGTCGAGATCGTCGCCGTCCACACCCCCAGTTCGATCGACCCGGCCAGCGCCGACAGGTACTGCCGGTTGGTCAGGATTTCCTTCCAGATGTCGAGCGAGAAACGCCCCTCCTTGACGAAGGTCAGGCGCACGGCCTCGAACAAGGGATAGGCCACGAACACCAGGACAATGGCAAAGAGCACCAGAATCGCGTAACCCGTTGGTGGATCGCGCGAAAAGGTGGCAATCCCGAATCCGACCGCAAACAGCGCAAAGGCGATCAGCGACAGCGCATAGGTCAGGTTGAGGAAAGAGGTCAGCACGGTTTCGTCGACGGCCGCGACGAGGATACCGGTCGCCGTATCGCCTTCCGGATTGGTAGCTGGCGCAAAGACCAGCAAGGACTCCTTGGGTCCGATGCGAACGGCATCACTGAGGACATGCGTCTCAAGGTAGGACGCGGCTTCAATGGCGGTCTGGAAGGTTTTATC
>CAZHFS010000616.1:0-1437 GCA_964531885.1 uncultured Propionivibrio sp. | reverse complement strand
AGGCAACGCAGGCGCGAGCCCTGCCGCACGTGCAGGCGCTGGTCGTCGAGCGCGATCAGACTTTCCTCGGCCTCGACCCGACGACGCGCCGCAACCTCGAACTCACCGAGACCCTGCGCGGCCAACCGGCGCCGACCTTGTGCAGCCTGCTCGACACCTGCGTCACCTCGATGGGTTCGCGCTTCTTGCGCCACGCCCTGCACCACCCGCTGCGCGACCCGGCGTTGCCGGCGGCGCGCCACGCAGCGATCGACAGCCTGCTCGACGACGGCGCCCTGCGCCTCTCGGCCCTGCGCCAGGCGCTGCGCGGAGTTGCCGACATCGAGCGCATCGCTGGCCGCATTGCCCTCTACAGCGCCCGGCCGCGCGATCTCTCCAGCCTGCGCGAGAGCCTGCACCGACTGGCCGAGCTGCGCGCGCCGCTCGCCGGCGCCCCGGCGCCGCTGCTCGGCGAACTCGCGCTCGACATGGCCACGCCGGATGCCGCGCTCGACCTCCTGGCCCGCGCCATCGCCCCTGAACCGGCCACGCTGGTGCGTGACGGCGGGGTGATCGCCAGCGGCTTCGATGCCGAGCTCGACGAGTTGCGCGCCCTGAACGACAACTGCGGTGCTTTCCTCGTCGACCTCGAAGCGCGCGAACGCGAACGTACCGGGATCAGCAACCTCAAGGTCGAATACAACCGCGTGCATGGCTTCTACATCGAGATCACCCACGCCAACGCGGCCAAGGTGCCCGAAGATTACCGCCGCCGCCAGACGCTGAAGAACGCCGAACGCTACATCACGCCCGAACTGAAAGCCTTTGAAGACAAGGCGCTCTCTGCGCAGGACCGCGCCCTGGGGCGCGAAAAGATGCTCTACGAGGGCGTTCTGGCGGCCCTGCAGGCCGACCTACCGCAACTGCAGCGCATCGCCCGCGCGGTGGCGCACGCAGACCTCCTCGCCGGCTTCGCCGAAACGGCGCGCCTGCGCAACTACTGCCGGCCCGAGTTTTCCAGCGAACCGGGCCTGACCATCGAAGCCGGCCGCCATCCGGTCGTCGAGGGCGAACTTGCCGGTGGTGAAAGCTTCATCGCCAACGACACGGTGCTCGGCGAACAGCGCCGCCTGCTGCTCATCACTGGCCCAAACATGGGCGGTAAATCGACCTACATGCGCCAGACCGCGCTGATTGCGCTAATGGCCCACGTGGGCAGCTTCGTGCCGGCCAAACGCGCCATCCTCGGCCCGCTCGACCAGATTTTCACCCGCATCGGCGCCGCCGACGACCTCGCCTCGGGGCGCTCGACCTTCATGGTCGAGATGACCGAATCGGCGGCCATCCTGCACCACGCGACGGAAAACAGTCTAGTGCTGATGGATGAAGTGGGGCGCGGCACGTCGACCTTCGACGGCATGGCGCTGGCCTTTGCCATCTGCCGCCACCTGATCGAGA
>CAZHFS010000615.1:0-1437 GCA_964531885.1 uncultured Propionivibrio sp. | reverse complement strand
ACGGCATCGGACGGGGCGGATGGCGCGCAGCGTTTGCTGGTCGGGCTGGCGGACGGGCAGACTGTTGAGAGTGTGCTCCTGCCGCGCCAGGGCGTTTGCGTGTCGACTCAGGTGGGCTGCGCGGTGGGCTGTACTTTCTGCATGACCGGGCGCTCTGGCCTGCTGCGCCAGTTGGGCAGTGCCGAAATCGTGGCTCAGGTGGTGCTCGCGCGCTTGCGTCGGCCGGTGAGCAAGGTGGTGTTCATGGGCATGGGCGAGCCGGCGCACAACCTCGATAATGTGCTGGAGGCCATCGATCTGCTCGGGACTCTCGGCGGCATCGGCCACAAGAACCTGGTCTTTTCCACGGTGGGCGATCCCCGGGTGTTCGAGCGTTTGCCAGCCGGGGTGGTCAAGCCGGCGCTGGCCATCTCGCTGCACACGACCGATGCCAATTTGCGCAGTACGCTCCTGCCTCGGGCCCATCCGTTTACGCCTGCAGCGCTGGTGGATGCGGGCGAAGCCTACGCGCGGGCCACGGGTTACCCGATCCAGTACCAATGGACGTTGCTCGACGGGGTCAATGACGGCGATGCCGAGGTCGAGCGGCTGATCACGCTGCTCTCCGGCAAGTACGCGATGATGAATTTCATCGCTTTCAATCGTGTCGATGGTGCCGACTTTTCCCGTGCGTCGGGTGAGCGAGCGGTTCAGCTTGTCCGGATTTTGCGTGAGCACGGCATCGTTGCTTGTCTGCGCGATTCGGCCGGCCAGGACGTCGATGGCGGCTGTGGGCAACTGCGGGCGCGGACGATGAGCGGCGACAGCGTGCCACGCCGTATGCCGCTCCAACGCCGTCCGGGCTGACCGGCGCTTGGGTGCTGTCCGGGCGGCGCGGTGACGGTGTGCGGTATATACTGCCCGCCAGTCAGGGCGTCTCGTGCCCCCTTCGCCGCATACATTCAGGAGTCTAGAAATGCCCCCTTCCCCCGATACCGTCAGCATGGCCATGTTCTGCGACTTCGAGAACGTTGCGCTGGGCGTGCGCGATGCCAAGTACGACAAGTTCGACATCAAGCCGGTACTCGAACGCTTGCTGCTCAAGGGCAGCATCGTGGTCAAGAAGGCCTATTGCGACTGGGAGCGCTACAAGGGCTTCAAGGCCACGATGCATGAAGCGAATTTCGAATTGATTGAAATTCCGCACGTGCGCCAGTCGGGCAAGAACTCGGCGGATATCCGCATGGTCGTCGATGCCCTCGACCTTTGCTACACCAAGTCGCACGTCAATACCTTCGTCATTGTTAGTGGCGACTCCGATTTCTCGCCGCTGGTCTCCAAGCTGCGGGAAAACGCGAAATACGTGATCGGCGTGGGCATCAAGCAATCGACCTCCGACCTGTTGATCGCCAATTGCGACGAGTTCATCTTTTACGACGATCTGGTGCGCGAGAGCCA
>CAZHFS010000614.1:0-1440 GCA_964531885.1 uncultured Propionivibrio sp. | reverse complement strand
TCGAAGGCTTAGGGCTGCAATTCCCTGGGGATTGGAAATGTAATGTTTTCCTCTACTCCCTCAGCCAGTGCCACGGTTTTTACGCCGAGTGCTTGTAGGTGCCCGATCAGCCGTTCGACCAGGATTTCCGGCGCTGAGGCGCCGGCGGTGACGCCGATGCGGGCGTGGCCGGAGAGCCAAGCCGGATCGATGTCTTCGGGGCCGTCAACGAGGTAGGCCGGGAGGCCGGCGTTGGCGGCGACTTCGCGCAGGCGGTTGGAGTTGGAGCTGTTCTTCGAGCCAACCACGAGCAGCAGGTCGCATTGTGCGGCGAGCTGCTTGACTGCGTCCTGGCGGTTCTGCGTGGCGTAGCAGATGTCGTCCTTCTTGGGGCCGACGATGGCCGGGAAACGCGTGCGCAGGGCGCTGACGATGGCTTGCGCGTCGTCGACCGAGAGCGTGGTCTGGGTGACGTAGGCCAGGTGCTGCGGGTCGCGGACGACGAGCGTGGCGACGTCGGCGGTATTCTCGGCGAGCAGCATCCCGTCCGGACTCTGGCCCATGGTGCCTTCGACCTCGGGGTGGCCTTTGTGGCCGATCATCACGATTTCGCGGCCTTCTTTGCGGTGGCGGGCGACTTCAAGGTGCACCTTGGTGACCAGCGGGCAGGTGGCGTCGAAGACCTTGAGGCCGCGTTGCTCCGCCTCGTTGCGCACGGCCGGGGAGACCCCGTGGGCGCTGAAAATGACCGTCGAACCGGCGGGTACGTCAGCCAGGTCGTCGATGAAAACCGCGCCCTTGGCGCGCAGGTCGTCGCACACGAACTTGTTGTGCACCACCTCGTGGCGGACATAGATCGGTGCGCCGAATTTTTCGATGGCGCGTTCGACAATGGCGATGGCGCGTTCGACGCCGGCGCAGAAGCCGCGCGGGTTGGCGAGGATGATGTGCATGGGGGAGTCCTAATTAACCACGGCGACACAGCGGGCACAGCGAAAGCGAAGAGCGAGCAATCTCGTTGAACGAGCTTTCGGCAATCCGGTTTCTCTCTGTGGGCTCTGTATCTCTGTGCTCTCTGTGTTGAAGGCGGTTAGTCTTTTTTGTGTTCGACCGCCTCGCCGTCCAAGGGTTTCGCACGGAACTGATCCCAGATCATCAGCGCGGCGCCGACGCAGATGGCGGAATCGGCGAGGTTGAACGACGGCCAGTAGAAACCGGCGACGTGCCATTGAATGAAGTCGACGACGACGCCGTAGCGTACGCGGTCGATGACGTTGCCGACGGCCCCGCCAAGGATCAGGGTCAGCGCCAGGGCGAGGCGGAACTCGCCGCAGTGCCGGCGCAGCATGACGACGATCCAGCCCGAGACGCCGAGGGCTAGCGCCGTGAAGAACCAGCGCTGCCAGCCGCCGGCGTCGGCCAGGAAGCTGAAGGCCGCGCCGGGGTTGAAGGTCAGCACCC
>CAZHFS010000613.1:0-1456 GCA_964531885.1 uncultured Propionivibrio sp. | reverse complement strand
GTTTCATCAAGACCGGTGAATTGCCGCACCACGATCATGGTCACGTTGACGGGATCGAGACCGAAGAAGGGGCCAAGGCGCATGTCCAGGCCAATCCCTATGCCATGCCCGATAACCTGCATTATCGCGATATGCGCAATCAGCAGGATTCGTCTGCTTCGACTCAGGACGTGAAGAAAGGAGACGGCCAATGAGCGCCAGCGTCATCTTCATCATTTTGCTGGTGCTGATGCTCACCGGCATGCCGATTTCCATCTCGCTGGGCCTGACTGTACTCAGCTTCTTGTTCCTGTTTACCCATGTGCCGCTTGAGTCCGTCGCGCTCAAGTTGTTTACCGGGATCGAAAAGTTCGAGATCATGGCCATCCCGTTTTTTATCCTGGCCGGGAACTTCCTGACCCACGGCGGCGTGGCGCGGCGCATGATCCGTTTCGCGACGGACATGGTCGGGCATTGGCACGGCGGGCTTGGTCTGGCAGGCGTCATGGCCTGTGCCCTGTTTGCGGCGGTGTCGGGGTCAAGCCCGGCGACCGTGGTGGCCATCGGCTCAATTCTCCTACCGGCGATGGTCAGGGCAGGTTATCCGAACAAGTTTGGCGCCGGGGTGATCACCACCTCCGGGGCGCTGGGCATCCTGATCCCGCCGTCGATCGTCATGGTCATGTATTCGGTGGCCACCAACACCTCGGTCGGGGCATTGTTCATGGCCGGCGTTCTGCCCGGATTGGGGTTGGCGGCTGTGCTCGGCGGGGTGACCTGGTACCGGGCGCGCAAGTTCGACTATCCGCGCATGCCCAAGGCAGATTTGGGAGCGCGCCTGAAGAGCTTCCGTGAGTCGATCTGGGGCTTGCTCCTGATCGTGGTGGTGATGGGAGGGATTTATTCCGGCATTTTCACCCCGACCGAGGCGGCAGCGATGAGCGCGGTCTATGCTTTCTTCGTCGCGGTCTTCGTCTACAAGGATATGTCGCTCAAGGATGTGCCGAAGGTGTTGCTCAACTCGGCGAACATGTCGGCGATGCTGCTCTATATCATCACTAATGCCGTGCTCTTCTCGTTCATCATGACCAACGAGAACATCCCGCAGGCGCTGGCTGACTGGCTGCTTGGCAACGGCATGGGGGTGGTGGCTTTCCTTCTCGCGGTGAACGTGATCCTGCTCCTGGCCGGCAACTTCATGGAGCCTTCGTCGATCGTCCTGATCTTCGCGCCTATCCTTTTCCCGGTGGCGATGAAGCTGGGGATCGACCCGGTACATTTTGGCATCATCATGGTGGTGAACATGGAAGTCGGGATGTGCCATCCGCCGGTTGGGCTGAATCTTTATGTGGCTTCCGGTATCACTAAGATGGGGATTACGGAACTGACCGTTGCCGTCTGGCCTTGGTTGCTGTCGATGCTCGGTTTCCTGATTGTCGTGACCTACTGGCCGGGCTTGTCGACCTGGCTGCCGAAA
>CAZHFS010000612.1:0-1472 GCA_964531885.1 uncultured Propionivibrio sp. | reverse complement strand
ACCGGCGCCGGCCTGCCGCGCTTCATGAACGTCCCGGGCGAGCACCTGCTCAACGTGATGTCGGCCAACGAGTTCCTCACCCGCGTGAACCTGATGCAGGGCCTGCGCGAGGACTACGAGACACCGCTGCCGGAAACCCGCGATAAGGAAGTCATCATCATCGGCGGCGGCAACACCGCCATGGACGCCGCGCGCACCGCCCGCCGCCTGGGCGGCAACGTGACCATCGTCTATCGCCGCACCAAGAGCGAAATGCCCGCCCGCGTCGAGGAACTGCACCACGCCCTCGAAGAAGGCATCGCCCTCAAGGTGCTGCGTTCGCCGTGCGAGTTCGTGGGTGACGACAAGACGCACTTCGTCACCGGCGCCCGCCTCGAAGTGATCGAACTCGGCGCGCCCGATGCCTCCGGCCGCCGCAGCCCGGTGGCCACCGGCAAGCACGAGATGATCAAGGCCGACCTGGTGATCATGGCGCTCGGCAACGACGCCAACCCGATCATCAAGGACTCGGAGCCGACGCTCAAGACCACCAAGTGGGGCTCGATCGACCTGAGCCAGGGCTCGCAGAAGACCTCGCTCGACGGCATCTACTCGGGCGGCGACGCCGCGCGCGGCGGCTCCACCGCCATCCGCGCCGCCGGCGACGGGCAGGCCGCGGCGCGCGAGATCCTCGGCAACATGGACCTCGACCCGGCCAAGATCCACGCCATGGTCGACAGCGCCCGCCACTACACCGAGCAGGCCGCCACGCCGCAGACCATCCTCAAGAAGGTCCAGCTCAGCGACAACATCGTCGAATTCATCGTGCATTCGCCGATGATCGCCCGCGCCGCGCGCGCCGGGCAGTTCGTGCGCGTGCTGCCGTGGGCCAACGGCGAGCTGATCCCGCTCACCCTGGCCGACTGGGACGTCGAGGCCGGCACCATCTGCCTCGTCGTGCAGGGCATGGGCACCTCCAGCATCGAGATCAACCGCATGCAGGAAGGCGACACCTTCGCCGGCATCGCCGGCCCGCTTGGCCTCGCCAGCGAACTGCACCACTACGACCCGAAGAAGCAGACGGTGGTGTTCACCGCCGGCGGCCTCGGCCTGCCGCCGGTGTACCCGATCGCCCGCGCCCACCTCGAACTCGGCAACCACGTCACCCTGATTGCCGGCTTCCGCAGCGCCGGCTTGCTGTTCTGGGTTGGCGAAGGCGAACGCGTGGCCGAGCTCAAAGCGCAGTACGGCGACCAGCTCGACGTGATCTACACCAGCAACGACGGCACCTTCGGCATGCAGGGCTTCGTCACCACCCCGCTCGAAGCCATGCTCAAGGACGGCAACAAGTCCAAGGGCCGCACCATCGCCGAAGTCGTGACCATCGGCCCGCCGCTGATGATGCGCGCGGTGAGCGACCTGACCAAGCCCTACGGAGTGAAGACGGTCGCCAGCCTCAACTCGATCATGGTCGACGCCACCGGCATGTGCGG
>CAZHFS010000611.1:0-1476 GCA_964531885.1 uncultured Propionivibrio sp. | reverse complement strand
GGAGAGCAGGCGCGCGGCGGTTCTGCCGAGTGTAGGCTGGTGGCCGATGATGAGGACGGCTTTTGGCTTGTAGCAGCCTGTGTTGGCTTCTCCCTCAGGCCATCCGGCCACGGCGAGCAGATCGGCCACATTACCGCTGGTCGATAGGCGTTGATCGGTCTCGAACGGCAGGCCGAGGGTGGCGGCGGTTTGTTGGCAGCGGGTGGCGGGGCTCACGACGATGCGCAGGTTTTTTGGGGCGTGCGCCAGGATCCAGCGGGCCATGCGTTGCGCCTGTTTCTCGCCGCGTGGGGTGAGCCGGCGAGTGGCGTCGGGAAAACCGTCTTCGGCTTCGGCGTGGCGCCAGAGCAGCAACTCGAAACGTGTCTCCTGAGCGCGATCAGTGTGCGACATGGCGGTGTCTCCCTTGGATCTGAACTGGTTACAGTTTAGCCCCGGTGGGCACAGAGGGCACGGCGAAAGCCTGGGCAGGCGCTTTCCCCGCAGGGCGTTCAGCCGCTCTGAGGTAGAACGTATCAATCAGGCTTTTCGCGGCCTGCGCTCTGCCCTCTGTGAGTATTAACTTTTTTGCCCGGCCATGACAGACGCTCAATCGCAGGCGCGCAGGCGGGCGACGTCGGGAATGTGGATGGTGCGGCCCTGGACGACGATCAGCCCGCTTTCGGAGAGTTCGTGCAGGATGCGCGAGAAATGTTCCTGGGTGAGGTTGAGGCGCGAGGCGACGACGCCCTTGCTGGTCGGCAGGCGGACGGCGAGTTCATTGGTCTCGCCTGTCTGTTCGTGATCCTGATCCTGGTCGTGCTCGCGTAACAGGTAACCGATGATGCGCTGGCGGCCGGAGTGCAGCGAGTAGGCTTCGACGTCGGCAATCAGGTGGTGCAGGCGCATCGAGAGGGCGCCGAGCATTTTGCAGGCAAACTGCGGGTCGTTCTCGAGTTCGCCGAGCAGGACGGCCTTCGAGATGAGGAGCAGCTTGGCATCGGAGAGCGCCTGGGCGAAGACGACGTGGGTCGCTTCCATGAACATCACCGCCTCGCCGAAGGTTTGCCCGGCGCTGATGACGTCGACCACCTTTTCGTTGCCGCGTGCCGAGGTCAGCGCCAGCTTGATTTGCCCCTCGACGACCAGATAGAAGCCGCTCGGCTGGTCGCCCTTGTGGAAGAGGATTTCGCCGCGTGCGGCGGTGAGTTCGCGGGTGCCGCGTGTGAGCCGGGCGAGTTCTTCCGCGCCCAGGCTGCCGAAAAGCGGCACCTGGGCGAGCAGGGTCGGGATGTCGAGCTTGGCGCGGTTGCTCATGATTTGCGGCGTGTGTTGGTCAAGCGCGCCATCCTCGCATCAGTCGCCAGACTTGGCAAGCGATGGCATGCCATGCTCATGGCGAAAAAAAGCCCGGCGGGGCCGGGCTTTGGGGGGAAGGGCGATTTACGGTTTGACCGCGCCGAAGACTTCGTTGAGCTGCTGGCTGACGCGAATGAA
>CAZHFS010000610.1:0-1478 GCA_964531885.1 uncultured Propionivibrio sp. | reverse complement strand
GAACTCATCATGCCGGCCGTGCAGCCCGCCGAACTGTGGCAAGAGTCAGGCCGCTGGGAGAAATACGGCCCGGAACTGCTGCGCCTTAAGGACAGACACCAGCGCGACTTTGTCATTGGCCCGACACACGAGGAAGTCATCACCGACGTGGTGCGCAAGGAAGTGAAGAGCTACCGACAACTGCCGCTGCACTTCTACCAGATTCAGACCAAGTTCCGCGACGAAATTCGTCCGCGTTTCGGCGTCATGCGCGGCCGCGAATTCCTGATGAAAGACGGCTACTCATTCCACACGTCTTTCGCCGACCTGCAGCGTGAGTACAGCAACCTGTACGACACGTATTCGCGCATCTTCACGCGACTGGGCCTCCAATTCCGCGCCGTCGCTGCCGACACCGGCTCGATCGGCGGCACCGGATCGCACGAATTCCACGTCCTCGCCGACTCTGGCGAAGACGCCCTGGCCTACTGCCCGACCTCGGACTACGCGGCTAACGTCGAGTTGGCAGAAGCGCTTGCCCCGGCAACCCCACGCAAAGCACCAAGCGCCCCCATGGAGAAGGTCGCCACCCCGGGCAAGACCCGCTGCGAGGACGTCGCCGACTTCCTCGGCCACCCGCTCACGCAGATGGTCAAGGCAATTGCTGTCATGCGCCAGACCCAAGGCGATGCATCTGAATTTGTCCTGCTGCTTCTGCGAGGCGACCACGACCTCAACGAAATCAAAGCAGAGAAAGCTATCGGTGAATTCCGCTTCGCACACGACGAAGAAATCATCGCGGCGCTCGGCTGCAAGCCCGGCTACATCGGCCCCGTCGGCACCAGCAACATCCCCGTGTTCTGTGATCGAAGCGTCGCCGTCTTAAGCGACTTTACCTGCGGCGCCAACGAAGCCGACCACCACATCCGCAGCGTCAACTTCGGACGCGACCTGCCCGAGCCGACCGTCGCCGATCTGCGCAATGTCGTTGCCGGCGACCCATCGCCCGATGGCAAAGGCACGCTCGAACTGTGTCGCGGCATCGAGGTTGGGCACATTTTCCAGTTGCGTACCAAATACGCCGAAGCGCTCAAGTGCACCTTCCTCGACGAAGCAGGCAAGAGCCAGGTTATGGAAATGGGCTGCTACGGCATCGGCGTCACGCGGATCGTTGGCGCAGCTATCGAGCAGGGCCACGATGAACGGGGCATCATTTTCCCCGCAGCCATCGCCCCATTCGAAGTGTGCATCGTCCCCATGGGCTACACCAAGAGCGAGGCGGTCAAGGCCGCCACGGATGCCCTCTACGCCGAACTCAAGACGACCGGCATTGATGTCCTGCTCGACGACCGCAACGAGCGCCCCGGGGTTATGTTCGCCGACATGGAATTGATCGGCATCCCGCATCGCATCGTCGTCGGCGAGCGGGGCCTTGCCGAAGGCAAGCTTGAGTACAAGGGCCGCTGCGATACCGATGCGCAATTGATCGCGCAAGCATC
>CAZHFS010000609.1:0-1480 GCA_964531885.1 uncultured Propionivibrio sp. | reverse complement strand
GTGGCGAGGTAGGCTTGTGCCTCGCGCAGCGCCTCGGGCGCGCCCTGGGCGGCGACGGCCGTGACGACCAGGGCGCCGAAGGGCAGGCCCTGGATTTCGTCGATGTAGCCATGCAGGATGTTGAAGGTAATACCGAAGCGCTCGCTTGCGACGGTCAGCGCCGGGCGGTCAACGGCCTCGCCACGGAAAGTCAGGCGCCAGATGCAGCCCTGCCCGCCCGCCAGCAGCCGTTCGGCGCGTTCTCGCACGCCGGCCGGGATGTCACTGCCGATCACTTCGCGCAGCAGCGTGCGGGTGATTTCTTGCTTCGGCTCGGTGAAGATGTCGGCCACTTCGCCCTGCTCGGCAAGCAGGCCGTGGTCAAGCACCACCACCCGGTGCGCGACGGCTTTGATCACCTGCATCTGGTGGGTGATGAGGACGATGGTCAGCCCGAGGCGGCGGTTGATGTCGGCCAAGAGTTCGAGGATGGACTGCGTGGTCTCCGGATCGAGCGCCGAGGTCGCCTCGTCGCACAGCAGCACGCGCGGTTCGTTGGCCAAGGCACGGGCGATGCCGACGCGCTGTTTCTGGCCGCCGCTGATCTGCGCCGGGTAACGGTCGCGCTGCGCGGAAAGGCCGACGAGTTCGAGCAGCTCGTCGACGCGCGCGGCGATACGTTCCTTGGGCAGGCCGGCGAGTTCGAGCGGCAATGCCACGTTTTCGGCGACGGTGCGCGAGGAGAGCAGGTTGAAGTGCTGGAAGATCATGCCGATGCGCCGGCGTACGGTGCGCAGTTCGGGCGCCGAGAGGGCCAGGAGGTCGCGCCCATCGAACTCGACACTCCCCTCAGTCGGACGTTCGAGCAGGTTGAGCACGCGCAGCAGCGTACTCTTGCCGGCACCGCTGCGGCCGATGATGCCGAAAATCTCGCCTTCGCGGATATCGAGGTCGATACCATGCAGCGCCTGTACGCCGCCCGGGAAGGTTTTTTCGATACCGCGCAGCACGTACAGCGGCTGCCCGTTGCGTGCGGCACGGGCCGTCGTGGTCAGATCGGCAGCGGTGCTGTGCAGAGCCGCCGGCGCCTCTTCGCCGCGCAGGAGGGCAAAGGCGCGCGCCAGGAACGAGGGGCGAGGCGTCTCGTTTTCCTCGAACGGCAAGCGGCGGTTGATGAGCGTCGAATTCATGCGGATTCCTTGTTGCGGGCGCGTCGTGCGGCCGGTTCCGGTGTTTCCGCGCCGACCCCGGTCGGGCCCTGCGGAAAAACCAATAAGTCGCGACTTTAACCGCCCCACATATATCCACAAAGGAACAAATCGAGATAAACATATAACTCAAAGAGCTATAAAAAAAATGAAACGCACCGCCCGCACCCGACAACAGCCAAAAACGCCCCCCCTCGCGGCGCACATCGGCGCACAGCGCGGGCAGCAGAGGCCGCGCAAGCTACCCCACCTCGCCACGCCTTGCCTTGCCTGTGCAGCGATTTCTTGCACGC
>CAZHFS010000608.1:0-1484 GCA_964531885.1 uncultured Propionivibrio sp. | reverse complement strand
GAGGATCGCGAATTCGCGGTGCTGGTCGGGTCGTCGGGGTGTGGCAAGACGACGGCGCTACGCATGATCGCCGGGCTGGAGAAAGCCACCTCGGGCGACATCTACATCGGCGATGCGCGGGTCAACGACCTGGAACCGCGCGAACGCGATATCGCCATGGTGTTCCAGAATTACGCGCTGTACCCGCACATGAGCGTGCGCGAGAACATGGGCTTCGGGCTGCAGATCCGCAAGGTCGAGGCGCAGGAGATCGCCGCCCGGGTGGACGAGGCGGCGGACATTCTAGGCATCCGCGACCTGCTTGAACGACGCCCCAAGGAACTCTCCGGGGGGCAGCGGCAGCGGGTTGCCGTCGGCCGGGCCATCGTGCGCAAGCCCAAGGTTTTCCTCTTCGACGAGCCGCTGTCCAACCTCGATGCCAAGCTGCGCGTCGCCATGCGCGCCGAGATCAGCAAGCTGCATCGCCGCCTGGGGGCGACGATGATCTACGTGACGCACGACCAGGTCGAAGCGATGACCATGGCCGATCGCATTTTCATCATGAGCCGCGGCGTGCTGCAGCAAAGCGGCACCCCGATGGAGGTGTACGCGCAGCCGGTCAACCGCTTCGTTGCGGGCTTCATTGGTTCGCCGGCGATGAACTTCATCGCGGCCACTCTGCGGCCGTCGGGGGATGGCCTGTGGATCGACGCCGACAGCTTCCGGGTCCGCGTGCCGGAAGCATTCCGGGTCCCTCTGGCAGCGTATCAGGATCGTGCCGTGGTGTTCGGGGTGCGTCCCGAAGACATTGCCCTGCATGACCCGGCGAATGGCGCCGATGCGGGTAACGTGATGCACGCCCGTGCCGAGGTGGTTGAAACGCTGGGCTCAGAGATTTTCCTGCACCTTGCGAGTGGTTCGCATGCACTGGTGGCACGCATGCCGGTACCGGAGCGCATGGTGCAGGTTGGGGAAGAGGTCCGGCTCGAAATCAAGATGCTGCGCACGCATGTGTTCGATACGGCGCAGGAAATGACGTTGGTTTGAGGTGCCACTGGCCCGCTCAAAGCGAGCGGTTTTGACGGTCAGTGCGATGTGCAGGTGCTATCGGTGACGGTTTTTTGCAGTGGGTAAGGGCGCTCGCCGGCTGCCGGCAGGCTGTGCGGTGGCGGGTGGGCTGGCGGTGTATCTCTATCGACGATTGGAGAAATCATGAAAAAGCTGGTGCTTGGTTCATTGGTCTGCCTGTCTTCGTTGTGTTTGTCCGCAGGGGCGTTGGCGCAAGGCAAGGAAATCCGCGTGCTGCTCGCCAATCATCCGTACGGCGAGTTGCTCAAAACGGCCATCCCGCAGTTCGAGCGCTCCACCGGGATCAAGGTAAACGTCGAGAGCCTGCAGGAAGGGCAGCTCACAACCAAATTGACCACCGAGTTCGCCACCCGGTCGTCCTCGGTCGACGTGTTCATGACGCGGCCGCTGCAGGAAGGCAAGATGTTCTACAAGAA
>CAZHFS010000607.1:0-1496 GCA_964531885.1 uncultured Propionivibrio sp. | reverse complement strand
CCACCCGAGTTCTTTAGCCATGATGTCGATGACGCGGGGGAGGACGGTTTTTGCGGCGACGAGGTCGACGAGGGCGAGCGGGAGTCTGCGGGCGATGACGTCGATGGCGCGCTGGGCATATTCATGGCGCGCGGCATAGACGACCTCGGCCTCGATGTAAGGATGCGCGGCGTGCAGGCGGGCCTCGAAACCGGTGTGGGCGAGGGCGGCGACTTTGCCGGCCTCATCGCCGAAGGTCTTGTGCAGGTGCTCGGCTACGTCGCCGGGCAGGCCCATCTCGCTGGCCAGTTCGTCGCGCGCCGCGGGGGCGAAATGTTCGGCGCCGACGATGGGCAGATTCTCGGTCCGGCAAGGGCCGGCGTGGGTGAGGTTAAAGCTCTTCACCGCCTGGTCGACGGCTTCTTCGGCCATCTTGCGATACGAAGTCCATTTGCCGCCGGCCATCGAGATGAGCCCGGCGTTGCTTTCCATGAGCAGGTGTTCGCGCACGAGTTGCGCGGTGTTGGCGCTCGGATCGGCCTGGATCAAGGGACGCAGGCCGCACCACACGGACGAGACATCCTGGCGGGTGACGCCCATGTCGAAATACTTGTTGATATGGCGCAGGACGTAGGCGATTTCCTCCTCCTTGGCCTGCGGATGATCCATGATCTCGGCCGGGCTGTCGGTGGTGCCGACGAGGGCGTGCCCCTGCCAGGGCAGGATGAAGAGGACGCGGCCGTCTTCGGTCTTGGGGATCAGGAGGCCGGTATCGGGCGGCGCGAAACGGCCGTCGAGGACGATATGGATGCCCGAGGCGGCCTTGAGGATGGGCGCGGCCTGGGCGTCGTCCATCTGACGGATGCGATCGACGAAGGGTCCGGCGGCGTTGATGATGCCGCGCGCCTGGATGATGAATTCCTCGCCGGTGAGGGTGTCATGGACACGGGCGCCGGAGAGCTTGCCGCCGGTCTTCTCGAGGCTGACCACCTCGGCGTGGGAAAGGACCGTCGCGCCATGGCGTTCGGCGGTGCGGGCGAGGCTGACGGCCATGCGCGCATCGTTGAACTGACCGTCGTAATAGACGACCCCGGCTTTCAGGCCATCGGCCTTGAGCATGGGGAAGCGGCGCAGCGCCTCGGCGCGGCTGATGAGCTTGCTGTGGCCGAGGCCCAGGCGGCCGGCGAGCAGGTCGTACATGACGAGGCCGGCGTAGACGTAGGGGACTTCGAACCAGTTGTAGATCGGGGTGATGAGCGGCAGGGGGTGGGCCAGGTGGGGCGCGTTCTTGAGGAAGAGGCCGCGTTCGTGCAGGGCTTCCTTGACGAGGTTGTACTGGGCGCGGTCAAGGTTCTTGACTGCCGCTTCGAGGTAGCGCACACCGCCATGCACGAGCTTGGTGCTCTTGCTGCTGGTGCCTTCCGCCAGATCGTTCTTCTCGACCAGCGCCACCTTCAGGCCCCGGCTCGCCGCATCCACCGCAATCCCGCAACCCGTGGCACCGCCACCTATGATCA
>CAZHFS010000606.1:0-1498 GCA_964531885.1 uncultured Propionivibrio sp. | reverse complement strand
AGAATGTGCGGGAACCCCGCGTGTCATGCGGGAAGCACAAATGAAAACGCCCAACCGAGAACAGTTGGGCGCTGAATTTTGGTGGCCGGTCGCGGAATCGAACCACGGACACGCGGATTTTCAAAACAGCCAATGGCCAGTAGAGTTCTAATAATCAATGCCTTGGGACGATCGCCACTGGGATAAAAAGCCTCACAAAGCAGTGCGGCAATTATAAACGACGTTTCATCTACGTTGGCTCCGTGGCGGGAGTTCGCGTTCGCCGACCAGCCCCCCCTTTGCAACCGCGTTAGCCTCAAGGTCAGTTGACTGCTGGCCACCCGTCGTTCATCTGACGCAGGCTGCATGGCGGTTCAGACCGAGCAGACGACTGATTCATCCGCTTGACGCGGCACCTCGGATTGAACCGTCGTTTGTGAGGCTTGCTCTTATCAAACTGATAATTGATCCGTTCGATTCAGCGACGCGTAACCAACAGCACTCCGGCCATAACCAGTGCCGTGCCAACCATCTGCGACATTGATATTGACTCATCAAGAACCAGCCAGCCGAGAAAGATTGTCAGTATCGGCCCAATCGTCCCGATTAATACCGCACGCGAAGGTCCGATACGGGCGATCGCAGCCGACTGTGCAAAGACAGGCATCACGGTAGACAACAACGCCATTCCCAAAGCATAGACATGAACAGGCAAAGGCTGTAGGTAAGCTGAGAACGGCTGAGAGACTGCCTGATGCAGCAGTGCGGCTCCGGTCGACACAATGGCAGCCAACGCGGAAAAACGCATCGCACCAAGACGTTTGATCGCTGGCGCACTACCGGCCAGATAAAACGCGTAAGACAACGATGAGCCGAAAACCAACGCACCCCCAAGAATAACCGCGTCGGTGTCACCTGCGACTTGTAAGTCATGGACGAAGGCCAGGCCAATCCCGACATAAGACAGTATCAGAGCACCGACTTCGCGCCGAGACATCCCCTTGCCCAAGAACAACACACCAATCAACACGGTTAGCGTTGGATAGGTAAACAGGATCAAGCGCTCAAGGCCTGCCGAGATATATTGCAGTCCGAGGAAATCAAGGATGCTGGCGCCATAGAATCCCAAGAGCCCAAGCACACAAAGCATCAACCGATCCGGAGCCGACAAGGTTGGCCCCTTACGCCGGAAGGCGACCCAGATGAAAACCGGCAAAGAATAAACCAGCCGCAAGGCCAGCAATGTCACCGCATCAACGGATGCCGCGCCGTAAGACAACTTAACGAATATAGCTTTGCCTGAAAACCCGGCCGCCGCCAAAAGCGCAAGCCACAATCCGAGGCGATAGTTAGAATCTTCTGCCGTCATGCGCCGACCCTGATTGTGTGTTTAAGAAATAGCTTGACCACAATTGCCTTGAATGAGACCCCGAAAGCTGCGAGGACAGCCAATGCGACGCCCAGGCGTTCGTCAGTCCAGTGTTTCCATGGCATGGTTAAAGCGTGCGTAAATAACGAA
>CAZHFS010000605.1:0-1498 GCA_964531885.1 uncultured Propionivibrio sp. | reverse complement strand
ACATCAGGAGAAACTGTATGACGTGGATGGACAATTTCACGCAAGCCACAGTGATCATGTGCCTCGGCATGGGTCTTGTGTTCTTGTTCGTGGCCTCACTGGTCGTGCTGATTCAGGTATCAGCACGCCTGCTTGCGAAATATGCGCCGGAAGAGCCAGAGGCTGCCCCCGCATCCGTCGCCCCCGCCCAGAACGACGGGGCAATCGTCGCCGCCATCGCGGCCGCACTGCGTCAGTATTCTTCCGATAAAAAGTAGCAACCAGTTTTTCAAGGGAAAAAATAGCCATGGCTAAAATCAGAATTAGTGAAAACGTCCTGCGCGACGCCCATCAGTCGCTGCACGCCACCCGCATGCTCACCTCGGACATGCTGCCGATCGGTGAAAAGCTCGACAAGGCCGGTTTCTGGTCGCTCGAATCCTGGGGCGGCGCCACCTTCGACTCCTGCATCCGCTTCCTCAACGAAGATCCGTGGGAGCGCATGCGCCAGCTCAAGAAGGCGATGCCCAACACCCCGCACCAGATGCTGCTGCGCGGCCAGTCCATCCTCGGCTATCGCCACTACGCCGACGACGTCGTCGAGAAGTGTGTCGAGCGCATGGCCGTCAATGGCGTCGACGTCTTCCGCGTCTTCGATGCGCTGAATGACCCGCGCAACTTCATGGTGCCGCTGAAGGCCGTCAAGAAGGCTGGCAAGCACGCTCAAGCCGCCTTGAGCTTTGCCGTGTCGCCGGTACATACCATTGAGAGCTATGTGCAGCTGGCCAAGGAGCTTGCCGCCATGGGTGCCGACAGCCTGTGCATCAAGGACATGGCCTCGCTGCTCAGCCCCTACGTCGCCTACGACCTGATCAAGGCGATCAAGAAGGTTACCGACCTGCCGATCCACGTTCACTCGCACGCCACCACCGGCATGTCGGTCGCGACGCTGCTCAAGGCCGCCGAAGCCGGCGCCGAGATCATCGACACCTCGATCTCGTCGATGTCGATGGGCCCCGGCCACTCGCCGACCGAAGCCATGGTCGAAATCTTCAAGGGCACCGAGTACGAAACCGGCCTCGACATGGATCTGCTGCTCGAGATCTCGGCCTACTTCCGTGACGTCGTGCGTCCGAAATACGCCCAGTTCGAAAGCTCTTTCGTTGGCGCCGATGCCCGCATCCTGCAGGCCCAGGTTCCTGGCGGCATGCTCTCCAATCTGGAAAGCCAGCTGCGCCAGCAGAACGCCTTCGACAAGCTCGACGAAGTGCTCAAGGAAAACGCCCGCGTCTGCAAGGACTTCGGCTACCCCCCCCTCGTTACCCCGACCTCGCAGATCGTCGGCACCCAGGCCGTGCTGAACGTGCTGATGGGCCGTTACAAGAACCTGACCGCCGAATCGATGAACCTCCTGGTCGGCAACTACGGCAAGACCCCGGCGCAGGCCGACCCCGAGCTCGTCAAGATGGCGCTCAAGGGCCTCAACATGGACAAGCCGGTCACCGAGCGTCCGGCCGAC
>CAZHFS010000604.1:0-1508 GCA_964531885.1 uncultured Propionivibrio sp. | reverse complement strand
TCCTCGCTCAAGTACTGGCACTTCGTCAAGTTGATGGGCCGCTCGGCGTCGCACGTCACGCTTGAAGTCGCACTGCAGACCAAGCCGGCCGTGACCATCATTTCGGAAGAAGTCGCCGAGCAGAAGCAGTCCCTGGCCACCATCGTTGACCAGATTGCGCAGACCGTCCTGCAGCGCGCTCAGAAGGGTATGAACCACGGCGTGGTGCTGATCCCCGAAGGGCTAATCGAGTTCATCCCCGAGATGAACGTGCTGATCGCCGAACTCAACGACGCGCTGGCCCACCATGCCGACGCTTTTGCCACACAGGCCGACGCTGACAAGGCGGGCTTCATCGCCGGCAAGCTGTCCCCTGCCAACGCCGCGCTGCTCGCCTCCTTGCCTGCCTACGTGGTCAAGATGCTGCTCGCCGACCGCGATTCGCACGGGAACCTGCAGGTTTCACTGATCCCCACCGAGCAACTGCTGGTCGACATGGTCAAGGCACGCGTCAAGCAACTCGATGCAAAGGTGCCGTTCGCTGCGCACTGCCACTTCCTCGGCTACGAAGGCCGCTGTGGCGCACCGACGCTGTTCGACGCGGCCTACACCTTCAACCTTGGCCTCACCGCCGGCTCACTGATCCTGGATGGCCGCACTGGCTACATGGCCACGGTCACCGGGCTCACCAGCGGCGGCACGCCGCAGGCCATCCCGCTCACCGGCCTGCTCAACATCGAGCGCCGGCACGGCAAGGATGAATTTGTGATCGAAAAGGCCCTCGTCAAAATGGATGCCCCGGCCATGCGCTTCTTTGTCTCGCGCCGCGCTGCCTGGGCGGCCGACGACCTGTTCGCCTCGCCTGGCCCGCGCCAACTGTGGGGGCCGGCAGCCTACCAGCAGCCGATCAGTGTCGCGCTGAATTCGCATGCGGACTCGCTCGTCTTCCGTATCGGCTAAACGTCAGCCACCCCGCGTACCGGGTCGTCCCACGGGACGACCCTTTTTGTGCCTCCCAAAACCAAAACCCATCCACCCCAGAGGAGACTCCAGCATGTCCGGCCACGGCTTTCACGTTCATGGACCCCACGACCACGAAGTCGAACACGTCGCGCACAACGGGGGCGACGCCTTCACCTCGCGACTCGCAGTACTGACTGCCATCCTGTCGACCATCGGCGCCCTGTTCGGCTATATGGGCGGCCACTCGCAGAACAGCGCCCTGATCTACAAGAACGAAGCGGCGATCCAGAAAACCTCGGCAGCCAACCAGTGGAACTACTACCAGGCCAAGAGCAACAAGCAGAACCTTGCCGAGCTTTCGATCACCCTGACCAGCGGTGAAACGCAGGAAAAGTATCGTCAGGAAGTCGCGCGCTACAAGCAGGAAAAGGAAGAGATCAAGGTCGAGGCCGAAAAGCTCGAAAAGCTGGCCAAGGCCGCCGACGCCAAGAGCGAACTGGAAATGCATGTTCACGAGCGCTGGGCGCTGGCCACCACGCTGCTGCAGATCGCCATCGCCATGTCGG
>CAZHFS010000603.1:0-1511 GCA_964531885.1 uncultured Propionivibrio sp. | reverse complement strand
TCGTTGTAGGCGTTGAACGGGAAGGTCGAGGCGTAGACGCTGCTGCAGCCCGTCGAGTTGGCGATCACGGCGCCGGCCGGGCCGTTGCCCGTGGGGCCGCTCTCGTACAGGTAAAGGCGCTTCTCGAGCTTGCCGATCAGGGTGGCGAGGTGCTCGCGGCGGGCCTTGTCCTTGGCCGGGACGGCCTGCTGCTTGGCTTCCAGCGCGGCGATCAGCTGCTCGAGCTCGGCGATGTGAGCGTGCCGGCGCTTGTCGGTGATCGCGTGGTTGGCGGCCATCACCAGGCGGATGGCGGTGACTTCGCCACAGCCGCGGCAGCCGCCATGGCCGCCGGTGGTCGAGTAGTAGTTGTCGCGGTCAAGCAGCATGCGCTTGATTTCGCCGCCGTCTTCCAGCGCGTCGCCGATGAAGCGCTCGGGCGTGTTCGGCGTCTTGGACAGGAACTCGAAGCTTTCCTGCAGCGAGTTAAGGAGCGTTGCATCCTGTTCGCGCTCGGTCAGGGCGCTCGGGCCGCAGACGTCAAGGCACTCGAGGCAGCCCGTGCACTTCCAGGGATCGACGGTGACGTTGTACAGGCCGCCGCTGCCCGGGAGGGTTTTCTCCATGGCGTCGAAGAACGGACGGGTGCGGGCCACCGGGAAGCGGGCGAGGTACTCGACCAGCTTGGTGAAGTTGGCGAGCAGGGTCGCCTGGCGGGTGCTGAGCTTGCCGGCGGCTTCGGCGACGAGCTGATGGAACGGGCGTGCGTCCTTGCTCTGGCGGTAGGCCTCGCGTACGGCCTCGGCGATGATGTAGATATGCCCACGCATGGCCTCGCGCTGCGCTTCGGCGATGTCGAGCTGACGGATGCCGGCGAGCAGGAGTTCGTGGATCTCATGCACGCTGTTGGGAATCGCCGCGTCCGGACAGACCAGGGTACATTCCATGCAGCCGGTGCACAGGTCGGCGTTGAACACCGGCACGCTGCGCCGGAACAGGCCCTTGTCCTTCGAGCCGGCGGTGCCGGCGGGCATGAACAGGCCGGTACCCGGCAGGACCGGGGCTTCGGCGATGGTGCCTTCGCGGAACGGGGTGGCCACCATGTCCTGATAGTACTCGCGGTCGAACAGGCCGCCGCAGGACGACGCGCCGTCAGGCTGGCACATCGAGGCCGAGAGCGAGACGTTGCGCAGCATGATCGGTGCCGGTTTGGCGTCGATCTTGACGAAGGCGGGCTTCTCGTAATCGACGCGCAAGGCGGCGTCCATGCCTTCGCGGATCACCGCCATGTTGCTTTCGACGACGGTGCCGCCCTTGGTGCCGAATTTCTTGCTGATCTGCTTGCGGACTTTTTCGAGCAGCACCTTCTCGGTGGCGCCCTTGGCAACGCGGTCGACCCGGCCGGCCACGGCGCCGATGAAGGCGATGCCCATCATCCGCGTCTGCAGTTCGGGGATCGGGGCGTGGCGCTTGGCGACGGCGAAGGCGTCGATGATGTAGAAGTTGATCTTCTTCTCGCGGATCGTCTTGCG
>CAZHFS010000602.1:0-1520 GCA_964531885.1 uncultured Propionivibrio sp. | reverse complement strand
ATCTGGTGGGGCGGTACCGGCGATCCCTTCCTGCAGGCGGCCGAGGTCGGGCTGCTCGAAGCCTATCGTCCAGCCTACATCAATGATCTGCATGGCTGGAGTGTGCGCCAATACGCGATGTCGAACGATATGGTGGGTGGCTTCTACACGTCAGCGATCGGTTTTGGCTGGAACACCGAGGTGCTTAAAAAGAAGAAGCTTGCCGAACCCAAATGCTGGGCCGACCTGATCAAGCCCGAGTACAAGGGTGAAGTCGAGATTTCGCATCCGGCGTCGAGTGGTACGGCCTATACCGTGTTGGCTGGTCTGGTGCAGCAGATGGGTGAGGAGGCGGCATTTGACTACCTCAAGAAGTTGCACCGCAACATCAGCAACTACACGCGCAGCGGTCAGGCGCAGGCCCCCAACGTGGCCAAGGGCGAAGTCGGTATCGGCATTACCTTCATGTTCAGTTTCGAGCCGTGGCGGCACAACAAGTATCCGATCCAGACGGCGGCACCGTGCGAAGGCACCAGCTTTGAAATCGGCGGTATCGCCCTCGTCAAGGGCGCCCGTAATCCCGAGGCGGCCAAGCGCTATTACGACTGGTTGATGAGCCCGGCGGGTCAGGGTACCGGTGGGCGGGCCAATAGCCTGCAGTTCCCGGCCAACAAGAACGTGAAGCTCGATCCGCGCATTCCGCGCCTCGATGACGTGCGTCTGATCAAGTACGATTTCGAGAAATATGGCAAAGCCGCCGAGCGTCGTCGCCTGATCGAGCGCTGGACCAAGGAAGTTGAGTCGCTGCCGCGCTAGGCGCAGAACGGCAGGACTCTGTTTAACCGGCCGGCTTTTCGTTCAGCCGGTGTTCGACGCGAATCAGCCGCTCGGTTGGAAATCCCAGCCGGGCGGCTTTTTCAATGAGATCGTCAAGCAGGCTGGCGGGTGCCTGTTTTTCCCGTGTGAGCAGCCACAGGTACTCGCGGCTCGGACCTGAGACGATGGACCAGCGGTAGTCCGGGTCGAGCGCGACGATGTGATAGCCGCCGTAGAATGGGCCGAAAAAGGATACCTTGAGCGAGGCCGTGTCCGCATCGCCGGTGAATTCGGCGCGCCCGACGGCTTCTTTCCAGCGCGCGCCCTCGGCGTCGTAGCCGCGGTTGATCACGCGCACACTGCCGTCTGCATTGCGCGCATACTCGGCGCTGACCTCGCTCAGTCCGCGCTCGAAGCGGTGGTCGAGGCGCGCGGCCTCGTACCAGGTGCCCAGGTAGCGTTCGAGGACAAAGCCGCGCACCGGTTGCAGTCCCTCGGGAATGTCGGTGCAGGCGGTGAGCAGGAGTAAGAGCGTCGCGAGCAGGAGGTCGCGTGCCCGGTGAATGAGGATAGTCATTGCGAACTCTCGTCGAGGATATGACGGTTTGGGCAGTGTTAGTCGGAGAAGGTTCGTTGGGGCGGTGCCGGCTGGTGGGGCCATGCTAAAATCGTCGCCCCATGGAACTACGAATCAACGGCGAGAATCGCCATTTCCCGGCGCCACT
>CAZHFS010000601.1:0-1547 GCA_964531885.1 uncultured Propionivibrio sp. | reverse complement strand
CACCGATTCGGCGGCGCCGCTCAGGGAGGCCAACAATGGCCTCCCTTTTTTCTGGGCGCCAGGCCCACGCCACGCAAGGTTTGGCGCTATCCTCCGTGATCTGCCCGCTGGCCGCCCTATGGCACAAGCGCCTGCAAGCGCGGGCCGGCTTCCGGATGTCCGAGGTCTCTGGCCAGCGTGAAATAGCGCCGCGCTTCGGCCGCATCCTGCCCCACGAACTCGCCGTTGGCATAGTACTGGCCAAGCGCGAACGCCGCCTGCACATCCATGCCCTCGGCGGCCTTGCGCAGGTAATTGATGCCATCGCTGCGATAGACCCCGAGCGGCTGCCGCAACAGAATTTCGCCGTAAATGCGCTGGGCCGGGGCATAGCCCCGCTCCGCCGCCGCACGATACCAACGCTGGGCCTCGCTGGCGTCGCGTGGCTCTACAAGGCGCGCGTAATTGACGTAGGCGGCCAGACTGCCCATCTCCGCAGCGGTCTTGAAGCGCTCCGCGGCCAGCGCGGGGTTGCGTGGCACGCCTTCGCCCTGGAGCAGCAATTCGGCATGCGCATTGATGGCTTCGGCATGTCGCGCACGTATCGCCCGCTCCAGCCAGGGCACGGAACGCGCCGGCGGCAAACTTTTGGCCATGCGGTACGACGCTTCGCCGTGCCCCGCCGACGCCGCGCACAGCAGGTAAGTCTTTTCGGCCTGGGCGTCTGCCGGGACACCGCGCCCCAGGCGGTGGCGCTCGGAGAGCGCAAAGCAGGCATTGGGGTTCTTCAACTCGGCGCCGCGCTGCAGCCAGCGCACCGCGCCGGCCTCATCCTGCGCCTTGAGGCGCAACACGCTCAGCTGATAGGCGCTCTCCCCGTTGCCGGCTTCGCTGCCGCGCGTGTACCAGCTTTCGGCCGTGGCCACATCCTGCGCATTCTGGGCCAGGCTGCGCATGGCCATCCAGTGGTAGGCCAGTCCGGACCCTGCCGCCAGCGCCCGGTCGAGCCACTGCTGCTCGGCCGCGCCATCCTTGGCCACCCCGCGCCCATCGCCATGCATACGCGCCAGCTCGAACATGCACAGCGCATCCCCAACCGCCGCGCCGCGTTCGTACCACTGCCGCCCCTCGAGCGGATTGGGTGGGCGCAGGAAATACTCCGCCACCGTGCCTGCCGCATGGGCCATCTGTGGCAAGCCGGCAGCAAACGCCTGGGCATACCAGTTGAGCGCCGCCGCCGGATCGGCCGCCTGCCCGTAACCGAACAGCGCCATCACCCCCAGATCGCCCATCGCCTCGGCATTCCTCCCGGCCGCCGCTTTCTGCAACAGGCGTTGCGCTTCGCTCCAGTCGAGCAGTCCATCCTCGCCGTACAGGCGCATCCGGCCCAGACGCGCCAGTGCCGGCACATCGTTCTGCGCCGCGGCACGCGCCAGCCAGCGCGCCCCCTCGGCCGGATCGGCCGGCACCGCTTTTCCGGCGAGGTACAGTTCGCCCAGGCGGCGCTGGGCCAGCGCGCTGCCCTGCTCGGCGAGCGGCCGGAAGCCCTCCAGGGCTTGCGCCTGCTC
>CAZHFS010000600.1:0-1554 GCA_964531885.1 uncultured Propionivibrio sp. | reverse complement strand
CGGCCAGGGTTCCCGAAAGTGAGTCCGATGTGGGCGAAGTGTGGCGTTTTTGGCCGCAATCCTGTCGCAGGGCGCAAAAATGCGCCGCTACGCCGTGCGCTCAGCCGGTTCAGCGGCCCGGTGCCGGCTTGCCCCCCTTGGGCGCGCGGAAGTGCTTGAACACGTAGCGCGCGTCGGCCTCAGCGCGTTCCTGCGTGCAGATCGTCGGGTCGTCGTCGTGGCCGCTGAAATATTCGGCGTCCTGTGCGCGCATGACGATGTCGATGGCTGCCGCATCTTCGAGCGTGTAGATTTCGGTTAGCAGCGTGGCGACTTCGTCGAGGTGCTGCTCGTAGCTCATGTGCGCCGGTTTGGATTTTCCGGCCTTGCCGGGCTTGGCGGGTTTTGCTGGGGCGTTCATTTCGAGGCTCCTTGATGCGGGGCGCGGACCTTGGCGTAGGCGGCGAGCAGGCGCTGGTGCAGCGCGCTGCCGGCGAGGTCGGCGCCGGGGCCGACTTCGCCGAAGAAGCGTTCGCGGCCTTCGAGCAAGGCCACGGCGCGTTCGAGCGTGGCCGTGCCGTACAGCGCTTCGAGCGTGCTGCGCTCGGGCAGCGGCGCGTCGCCCTCGTCAAAGCGCACCAACACCTCGATGCAGCGATAGACGAGGCGGCGCTGGGCGTTCAGTTGGCCGAAGTGGCGCACCCAGTCGCAGCCCTCGCGGATCGCCTCGGCATCACCGCAGGCCAGCGCGAGCAGGGCTTTCAATTCGCCGACGCGCACGTCCTCCCAGAACGTGCCGGGGTCGGGGGCAAGGCCGATCAGCGCGGCCACCGGGCGCTGGTCGGCGATGCCGCCGGCGTTGAGCGTATCGAGCAGGTCGCCGCAATCCTCGTCGGTGAGCGCATCGAGGTGCAGGATCGCATCGCGCACGCGGTTGCCGAAGCTGCTGTTTTCGTATTCGAGGTCGTCGACCGGGTAGATCTCCGAGAAGCCCGGCACGATGATGCGGCAGGCATACATGCCGAGCTGCGGGTAATCGGCGATGTAGATGTCGTGGCCCTCGGCGGCGATGGCTCTGGCGAGCAGGTCACAATCGTCCTGCGTGCTGCCGGGATGGTTCCAGTCGGTAAATTCAAAGTCCGGCTTGGCGCCGAAGAAGGCCCAGCCGACCTGGCCGCTGGAATCGACGAAGTGGATTTCGAGGTTGGGCGCGCTGGCCACTTCCTCGAGGTCGAAATCCGGTTCGGGGAAGCCGCCCAGCGCGTCGAGCGCGCGGCCCTGCAAGAGCTCGGTGAGCGCGCGTTCGAGCGCGATGCCGAAGTTGGGGTGGGCGCCAAAGCTCAGGAAGCAGCCCTGGTCCTGCGGGTTGAGCAGGGCCACGCAGAGCACCGGGAAGGCCCCGCCGAGCGAAGCGTCTTTGACCAGGATGCCAAAGCCCGCCGCGCGCAGCGCGGCCACCTCGGCGGCGAGCGCCGGGTAGCGGGCCAGCACCGCCTCGGGCACGTCGGGCAGGCACAGCCCCTCGCGGATGACGCGGAACTTGACCGCGCGCTCGACGATCTCGGCCAGCGCCTG
>CAZHFS010000599.1:0-1557 GCA_964531885.1 uncultured Propionivibrio sp. | reverse complement strand
TGCTCGCCGGTCGGATTAAGCCTTTGGCAGGGACTTGCAGGGTCACGGATCACATGGCCTATCTCGACCAAAGCCTGGACAGCCTCGATCCACAACGGCCGGTGCTTGAACAACTGCAGGACGTCAATCACTCGCTTGGCGAAGGTGAGCTGCGCATGCGACTAGCCCAACTAGGACTGGGCCCGCAAAAAATCACCGTTCAAACGAAATTGCTCAGTGGCGGCGAGCGCCTCAAGGCGGCTCTCGCCTGCGCACTCTACGCCGATGAACCGCCGGAGTTGCTGCTGCTCGATGAACCAAGCAATCACCTGGATCTGCCATCGCTGGAGGCCTTGGAAACGCTTTTGACGGGCTATCACGGGGCGCTGCTCGTGGCCTCGCACGATCAGGTATTTCTGAACCAGCTTGGCTTGACCAATCTACTGATAGCGGGTGCCAAAGGTTGGGAGTTGATGCCCGCAGACCTCGTGACCCAATGACCGCTTCGCGCAGCGTTCCTGTACCGAATTTAAAACGGCCCTTGGTTAACATCACTCGCTAAAAGGCTGCTAATCAACACATAGCTGCCTGACCTTCGTCAAACTTTCAAGGTCGGCTATGGCCGATCAGCCGACTGATGTTGAAGTCATGAGTCAGCATCTCGGCGAGGCTGTGTGAAAACTCTCATGCTGTGTACGCGAAATCGGTGGGTGATGCGTTAAGCCATTCAGGACGAAGAATTCCTGGAGGTTGAAGTGAAGCGCTATGTCGAAGGAGTCAATCGTAAGCAGATCACCCTGCTGCCCGAGTCGCTTGATGAGTACATCGCTGAAGACAATCCAATCCGAGTGGTCGAGGCCTTCATCGAGGCCTTGGACTTGGGTACTTTAGGGTTTTGTACTACACCAGCGACTACTGGTCGGCCGTCTTACCACCCGACAGTGCTGCTGAAGATCTACCTCTACGGTTACCTGAATCGGATTCAATCCAGTCGGCGCCTTGAGCGCGAAGCCCTGCGTAATGTTGAACTGATGTGGCTGACCGGACGCTTAGCCCCAGACTTCAAGACGATTGCCGACTTCCGCCGCGACAATGGATTGGGAATTCGTAATGCCTGCCGACAATTCATCGTACTTTGCCGGGAGTTGGGGTTGTTTGCCAACGCCGTCGTGGCCATTGATGGCAGTAAATTCAAGGCAGTTAATGCCCATGACCGTAACTTCACTCGCGGCAAGGTCGAGAAACGGTTGGCGCAGATTGATCAGTGCATCGAGCGCTATCTGAGTGCGCTCGATACAGCAGATCGCCAGGCGCCTGATATTGCGGAGGCAAGAACCACTCGCCTGAAAGAGAAGGTCGAGATCATGCAGCTCCAGATGGAGAGGCTTAAGCAGATTCAGGCACAACTGGAGCAGGATGCAGCCGGGCAAATTTCGCTGACCGATCCGGATGCCCGTGCCATGGCCACGAGCACCAGCCGTGGCCTGGTGGGCTACAACGTCCAGACAGCTGTTGATACAACTCACCATCTGATCGTGGCGCATGAGGTGACCAATATTGGTACTGATCGTCGGCAAT
>CAZHFS010000598.1:0-1567 GCA_964531885.1 uncultured Propionivibrio sp. | reverse complement strand
CCGAGTGGAAGCAGACCGACTACGTCAAGGGCAAGAAATTCGACGGCTACTGGAAAAAGGGCTATCCCAAGGTCGATAGCGTGACCTGGAAGCCGGTGACCGAGAACAACACCCGCGCCGCGATGCTGCAGACCGGCGAAGCCGACTTCATCTACATGGTGCCCTTCGAGCAGGCCGCCGAACTCGAGAAGAATCCCAAGATCAAGCTCTATTCGATCGACTCGATCGTCACCCGCTACATCAGCATGAACACGCTGCAGAAGCCCTTCAGCGACCCCAAGGTGCGCCAGGCTATCAACTACGCGATCAACCGCGAGGCACTGGCCAAGGTAGCCTTCAACGGCTACGCCAAACCGGCCACCGGCGTCGTCCCGGCTTCGATCGAGTACTCGCAGAAATACACCCCGGTGGCCTACGATCCGGCCAAGGCCCGCCAGCTGCTCAAGGACGCCGGCTATCCGAACGGCTTTGAAACCACACTGTGGGGCGGCTTTGCCAACACCACGACCAACAAGGTCATCCAGTTCGTGCAGCAGCAACTCGCGCAGGTCGGCATCAAGGTCAGCGTACAGGCGCTCGAACCCGGCCAGCGCGTCGAATGGGTGCAGAGCGTGAGCGACCCGCAGGCCGCCAAGGTGCGCATGTACTACGCCGGCTGGTCGTCGTCGACCGGCGATGCCGACTGGGCGCTGCGTCCGCTGTTTGCCACCGAAGCCTGGCCACCCAAACTGCAGAACACCGCTTACTACAGCAACAAGGTCGTTGACGACGCCATCGCTGGCGCCTTGAAATCAACCGACGACAAGGAAAAAGCGGCGTTCTACAAGACGGCGCAGGACCAGATCATGGCCGACCAGCCGTGGGCGGTGCTCACCGTCGACCGTCTGCTGTTCGCGACCAGCAAGCGCCTCTCGGGCATCGTCATGATGCCGGATGGCAACATCTATTCGGAAACCATGTCCGTCGAGTAATCGCAGCAAGTGCATGCGCCGCCGGGCACCCCGGTGGCGCATGCCCGCCAGGTTGGAACCATGTTCAATTACTTCATCAAACGCCTGCTCGGTCTGACCCCGACCCTGCTCATCGTTGCCGTACTGGTCTTCTTCTTCGTGCATATGCTGCCCGGCGACCCGGCACGCCTGGCCGCCGGCATTGATGCCGACGAACAGACCGTGCAACTCGTTCGCCAGGAACTCGGGCTCGACAAGCCCCTGCCCGAACAATTCGTCACTTTTTTCAAGAACGCCGTCCAGGGTGACTTCGGCAAATCGTTGCGCACCCGGCGCCTCGTAGCGACTGAGATTTCCGAACGCTTCAAGCCGACCCTTTACCTGACGCTCGCCAGCATGAGCTGGGCCGTGGTCTTCGGCATGGGCATCGGCATCGTCTCCGCCGTCTACCGCAACCAGTGGCCCGACCGCCTGGGGATGACCGTCGCGGTGTCCGGCATCTCCTTCCCGGCCTTCGCGCTCGGCATGCTGCTCATGGAAATCTTCTCCGTCTGGCTCGGCTGGCTGCCAACCGTCGGCGCCGACACCTGGAAGCATTACATCCTGCCCTCGCTCAC
>CAZHFS010000597.1:0-1568 GCA_964531885.1 uncultured Propionivibrio sp. | reverse complement strand
TTTTCTCGGTCTGGCTCGGCTGGCTGCCGACCGTCGGCGCCGACAGCTGGAAGCATTACATCCTGCCCTCGCTCACCCTTGGCGCTGCGGTTGCTGCCGTCATGGCCCGTTTCACCCGCGCTTCCTTTGTCGAGGTCGTGCAGGAAGATTACGTCCGCACCGCGCGCGCCAAAGGTCTGCGCGAGCGCGTGGTTCTGGCCAAGCACTGCCTACGCAACGCGCTGATCCCGGTGGTCACCATGATGGGCCTGCAATTCGGCTTCCTGCTCGGCGGCTCGATCGTCGTCGAATCGGTGTTCAACTGGCCCGGTCTTGGCCGCCTGCTGGTCGATTCGGTAAACATGCGCGACTACCCGGTGATTCAGGCCCTGGTCCTGCTGTTCTCGCTGCAGTTCATCCTCATCAACCTGATCGTGGACATGCTCTACGCCTTCATCAACCCGACCATCCGCTTCAAGTAAAGCCATGACCACCCCAACCGTAACCGCCAACGCCACCGTCATCGCCAACGACAAGGTGCGCACGCCGTGGAGCGAATTCTGGCGTAAGTTCAAGAAGCAGCCGGTGGCCATGGGCGCCCTGGGCTTCGTCATTCTGCTCGTGCTCGTCGCCGTCTTCGCACCGCTGATCGTCCCTTACGACCCGGAGAATTTCTTCGACTACGACCGGCTCAACCAGGGACCATCCTGGCAGCACTGGCTGGGCGTTGATCCGCTCGGGCGCGACATCTTCAGCCGCATCGTCGCCGGGGCACGCATCTCGCTGGCGACCGGGTTCTTTTCCGTCGCACTCGGCGGGGTCATCGGCACCTCTTTGGGCCTCCTTGCCGGTTACTACGAGGGCTGGTGGGACCGCATCGTGATGCGCATTTCCGACGTACTCTTCGCCTTTCCCGGCATCCTGCTCGCTCTGGGCATCGTCGCGGTCCTTGGCAGCAGCATGGTCAACGTCGTCGTCGCGGTCTCGGTGTTCAGCATCCCCGCGTTCGCCCGCCTGGTGCGCGGCAACACCCTCGCGCTCAAGCACATGACCTACATCGAGGCAGTACGCAGCATCGGCGCCTCGGACTGGATCATCCTCGTGCGCCACATCCTGCCGGGGACGATCTCGTCGATCGTGGTTTACTTCTCGATGCGCATGGGCACCTCGATCATCACCGCCGCCAGCCTCTCCTTCCTCGGCATGGGCGCCCAGCCGCCGACGCCGGAATGGGGCGCGATGCTCAACGAGGCGCGCGCCGACATGGTCAATGCCCCGCACGTCGCGCTTTTCCCGAGCCTCGCCATCTTCTTCACCGTGCTTGCCTTCAACCTGCTCGGCGACGGCCTGCGCGACGCACTCGACCCGAAGATCGACCGCCAGTAAAGGAGCGACCCCCATGCCCACCACACCGGTCTTTGCTCCGCAGATCGACCGCCAGCGCCTGCCCCAGGTCGGCCTGCTGGCGCCCGGCCCTCGCAACGCCATCACCGATGTACCGGGCGTCACCGTCGGCCACTGCACGCTGGCTGAGGGCGAAGTGCAGACCGGGGTCACCGTCGTCATGCCGCACACCGGCAACCTGTTCT
>CAZHFS010000596.1:0-1569 GCA_964531885.1 uncultured Propionivibrio sp. | reverse complement strand
CGATGCCCTGGCCCGCGAACTCAACACCGCCGCCGCCAGGTTCAGGCTCTGAGAGGACTGGGGATGGCCGATCCGCAGAAGAACAAATGTGCTTGAACAGCGAGCCAGGACAAAACAAACCTTGAAGAAATCAATTTTTCTTATGCTTTAAATAAATCAATTCCACTTCCTCACGCAGACACAGCCGCTATAGTCGCCTCTCGGGCTTTGTGCCCACACGAAACAAGCCGGCGCCTGGATCCCAAGCAGCATCCAAATCACCGGATAAAAACAACACATCAGGAAGCCACTTTGCGCAGGTAGTTTTGAGAAAAGCAAACCGCGGCTTTTGACCAAGGCCTGCACAACCAAACACCACCAGACGCGGCACACGCCACACCATCCGTCTTTACGACCATGACTGTCCCTTGCCACACCGACACCCCGGCGCTGCAGCGCATTCTCAGCATCCTCAGCCAACAGGAAGGTCTGACAGCACGTCAGATTTCGGGTTTGGCGTATGTGAGCGAAAGAACGCTAACCTGTGGCGGTTACCTCAAAACCCTGCGCACCGCCGGACTCATCTACATTGCCGGATGGACCCAGACGCTGCAGGGTGGTCTGGCCGCGCTTTACTCCGCTGGCAGGCAGCCCGATCAGCCGCGCACGAAGGTAGCACGCCAGCCTCGCCATAGTGACCGCTTCGAGCGCATCGTGAGGTTGCTGGAAGAACGAGGCCCGTTGGGCTATCGCGAAGTGGCGGCTGCGCTTGGCCTGGCGCCGGAAGTCGTCAAAAACGCGCGCTACATGAACCAGCTCGTCGAGCAGAATCGGATTCACATCGCCTACTGGCGGCGCAGCAAGGCCGGCCCGATGCAGGCGGTATTCGCCCCCGGACCGGGAATATCGGCCCACCGCCCGGCCCCGTTCTCTCGGGCCGAGGTCAGTCGGCGCAGTCGCGAGAAAAAGCGTGTCCTGCGTGGCCCGCTGGGCCTGGCCGAACAGCTGGCGATCCTGCACACAAACAGCCGGACGAGACTCCTTAGCACCGCGTGAATCACAGTCTGTGTGCCGGACACACGGGCAATGCCTTGCCTGGCTCGGCGTGCGCAACGTTCACTCAGATAAGTCCCAACAAACGCTGTCCGGCGCCTGATCGGAACCGGTGGCAAGAGCCAGACTGTTCTGCCCCCGTTTGGTCACAGAGAACGAAATCACATGGAAAAAACCGCACATCAACCGCTCGGCAACATCGCGCTTCAACCAGAGATCAGAGCGGTTTCAAAGGCCGATCCATTCGAAACAGCCCAGTCAGGGCAGTGATGCATATGCAACAGTTGAGTTTCAACGCAAAACGCGCATTGTCGAACACCGTGTAATTCCCTATCCTGATCTAGAGGCCCAGAGTAACATTCGACCACGGTAGATCAGAGACGGCTCCCCACACGCCATGCGCTTGTCCCCGGAAAAACAACGATTACTGCGCACGATCGCCCTCCCGTGGATCGTATTGACTTGCCTCACCATCGCCTCAGCCGTTTTTGTCACCAGAGAAATTGAGCAGGACACCCTCGACACGGCCACCCTGCA
>CAZHFS010000595.1:0-1584 GCA_964531885.1 uncultured Propionivibrio sp. | reverse complement strand
AAGGTCTTGACCACCACCCGGTCAGGATGGAGGAACAGCGAGTTGGTCCACACCACCTCGCGGTCCTGCATGTCCGGGCAATGAATGTTCATCACCCGCCCGTCATAGCGATTGACCGGCGAGGCAAAACTCTCGCGGCTTGGCGAGGTATGCGTATGCCCGGAAACCCACAGGAACACCTGCGGATTGTCGGCAAGCAGGCTGCGGATCGTCGCCGCCGGCTGGGCCACGAAATTGGGTTTGTTCACCTTGTCGTTGTAGGTATCGAGCGTGCCTTCGAGCGGCGCATGGAAGAACACGATGGTCGGCCGCTGCCGGTGGCGCGCAAGCTCCTGCCGGAACCACTCGGTTTGCGCCGGCGAAATTTCGGCCAGATGGCCGGGCGAATCGGTCGACAGGAAGATCAGCGCATAGTCGCCGACCGTCTTGCTGTAATACACGCTGGCGAGGCCAAAGGTCTCGCGGAAGCTGCGCAGCCGCCACTCGCGGCTCTCCGCATCGCCACGGACCGACTTGGTGCCCTTCTTGAACCAGGAATAGATGAAATCGTGATTGCCGACCACGGGCAGCAGGGGCTTGGCCAGTTTCGCGAAAAAGGCCTTGAGCGCCTTGTACTCTTCCGGCGACCCGTCGCCCTCGCACAGATCGCCGACCGCCACCACGGCACTGACGTCGTTCCAGGCATTGATCGTCTGTAACACCTGTTCCTTGACCGGCAGGTTGTTGCCCGGCAGATGCATGTCACCGAGCACGACGAAATGCGGCGGCGCTGCCGAAGCGGTGCTGGCCGTACCCACCTTGGGCAGCAGAGCACCGAGCAGCAACGCGCCGAGGGACTGGAGGAATTTGCGTTTATCGTGTCGGATCATGGCTGCACGCTTGTTTTTAGTAAGGATCGGTAGGATACGCCAGCGCAGCGAGATCAGGCAGGGACCAAGCGCAGCTCACCCCCAAGCCGCTTTACACGGCGACCGGCGCATGTTTCACGGCCCGGCGAAGAACGTCTTGGCCGTCGCCAGGGCGTCTTGATCGGCAAGCACCGCCTCGGGCGCACCGCCCTTGCCCCACAGCACGCCTTGCCATGCCATGCCCATGAACTCGGCACACAGGCGATAGCTGTCGCACATCGGCTGCGCTTTGGCACGGTCGCCGCTCGTGGCCACCACCCACAGGCGCTTGCCGGCCATCCGCGACTTGAAGTCGAGCCCCGGCACACGCATCCAGGCGCTCCACTGATCGAGGCACACCTTGAGCGGCGACGGCACCGAGAACCAATACACCGGCGAGACAAACACGATGTCGGTCGCCGCCAGCAGCGCGTCGAGCACGACTTTGGCATCGCCCTCGGGGGCCGGGTAAACCCCGGTGGTATGCCGATGATCGACAAAGGCCGGAAGATTCAGGCCGGCAAGCGCCAGCCAGGTCTGCTGGGCCTCTGCAGGCAAGGCCTGTGCCGCCCGGCGGGCCAGGGTTTCGGTATTGCCCACCTGCCCTGGGGCACGGGTGCTGGCGTTTAAGAAAAGAAAGTGCGTCATCCGGTTATCCTTGCAAAGTAGGCGCAAAAAAGTAGGCACAATTATCGCC
>CAZHFS010000594.1:0-1600 GCA_964531885.1 uncultured Propionivibrio sp. | reverse complement strand
CGTAAATGAAATACCCTTCGGGCTTCGGGTCTTTGTAAATGTGGAACAGCATCAGTAACCCCCTCCAAGCGCCTTGAAATAACGGCTGCGCGCGATGAATTGATTGAGCCTGGCATCGTTGCGGGCGATTTCCGCATTGAGTACTTTGATTGATTCGGAGAGCACTTCAAATTTGCTCGATCGGCCTGCGTCATAGCTTTTTTCTGCGAGTGCGAGCGACGCTTTGCGAGTGTCGACCTCGATGGTCGCTTGCTTTTCTTGCCGGTCGCTGGTTTCACGCTGCGCGAGTGCCTCGTAAGTGTCGCGGTAGGCCAGGGTCAGGGTGTAACGGTAGTGGGCTATGGCTTTTTCCTTGCGCGCCTCGGCGGCGTCTCCCTTGGATTGGATGAGCCCCGCATCGTAAATCGGGGCGGTCATGCCCGCGCCGATGTCCCAGAACAATGGGGCACCGCTGACCAGCTTGCCTGTGCTGCCGACGAGACCGGCGAGGATGGAAAGGTTCAGGCGGGGGTAGCGTTCGGCCTGGATGCTATTGAGATCGGCCTGGGCGGCGGCGAGGAGTTGCATCGCCGACGCGACGTCGGGCCTGCGCAAGAGCAGTGCGGCGTCAAAGTCGGTTGGGATGTCTGGCAGCGTGAGCTGTTGTCCGCGCTGAACCGGCGTCATCATGGCCCGCGGGCTGCGGCCAACCAGCAATTGCAGCGCAAGTTCGGTGCTGGCAATGGATGACTCGATCCACGGAATGCGGGCCTCGGTCGACGCCTGTTCGGCGAGGCTTTGCCGATAGGCCAGTTCGGTTCCCGCTTCGGCCTTCCAGCGGCGATATTCAAGCGACGTGGCTTCTTTCAGGTTACGGGCCGCGTTTCGGGTGATTTCCAGCTTGGCGTCCAGCAGGCGGAGTTGGAGATACGTGTCTACTACAGCAGAAGACACCGAAAGCGCCGTGGCATTTCTGGTATGTTCAGAGGCAGCGAGTCGGGAGATGGCTGCGTCATTCATTTGAGCGATCCGGCCCCAGAGATCAATCTCCCAAGAGGCGGCTAATCCGCCGACGTTGTTAGCGGTGGTGCGCTCAAAGTCCTCACTACCGATCACGCTGCTGAACTGGCGCTTGCTGAGTGTGGATTTTGCGCCGGCATCAAGACGCGGACTCAATAGCGCTTGTGCTGCGCCAGCGTTAGCACGGGCCTCCTGAATGTTGGCGGCAGCCTTGGCCAGGTCGAAGTTGTTCTCGAGTGCCTCCTTGACGAGTTGATCAAGGACCGGGTCGGCAAACTGGGTCCACCACTGGGCGCTAATCGCCTGTGGCACAGAAGCAGGGGCTGGGGTGTCGAGTTGGGGGGCGGCGGCCTTGGGCCACAGCGGTGCACAGGCGCTTGTGGTCAGGGTAAGCAGAGCGCAAGCCAGAAGTGTCCGCTGCGTGGTGTGATGAGGCATAGGTCGCGTAACAGAAAGTTGTGTGGCAAAACCGGCAATTGAGCACGATGGTCAAAACACCGGCATAGTAGCGATTCATCCCTGCTGTATTCGGACTGGTCGGTTCGGATCAGGGCAAACAAAAATCTGATGTGCGTTTGGTGCCGCTCAAAGCAAAGCGTTA
>CAZHFS010000593.1:0-1601 GCA_964531885.1 uncultured Propionivibrio sp. | reverse complement strand
CTCAAACTCTTCGTGATCAATCCACTCGTTACGAATCCCCATGCGGGGTTATGAGTGCTGGTGCGTGGCGCTCAAGGTTTTCCGCATAGTCGTTACGAATCCCCATGCGGGGTTATGAGAGCTTGATTTGTTTGGACTGCCGACAATTGAAAAATGTTACGAATCCCCATGCGGGGTTATGAGCTGCAAGCATTGGCCTTCCTATTGCTGGTGCAGGTGTGTTACGAATCCCCATGCGGGGTTATGAGTTCGTGGTTTAACATGGCGCGAATAGATCGCACAACGTGTTACGAATCCCCATGCGGGGTTATGAGTCCCTTATTAGAATTTGTAAATCGCGTTTTTCATGAGTTACGAATCCCCATGCGGGGTTATGAGCATTCAAGCACGGTCGCCCTGTCCAACCCTTCGCATGTTACGAATCCCCATGCGGGGTTATGAGATTACCATCTCGGCGGTGTAGAGGATGCGCTGATGGGTTACGAATCCCCATGCGGGGTTATGAGCAAGGGGCAAGGAAAACGCATGGTGTGCCGGGTTTGGTTACGAATCCCCATGCGGGGTTATGAGAAGTTGTGCAATATCAGCCATTGCCAAACCCCACGGGTTACGAATCCCCATGCGGGGTTATGAGGCTCAGGTGCTGATGAGGATTGGTATCACCTTGTGCGTTACGAATCCCCATGCGGGGTTATGAGACCTATCTATGCCTGAGTATGGGCATGATCGGGGTTGTTACGAATCCCCATGCGGGGTTATGAGGTTGGCATGTAGATGCAACCTATCGGGATATTATCGCGTTACGAATCCCCATGCGGGGTTATGAGACGGTACAGAACCCGGCGACGACACTGTGGCGTTTGGTTACGAATCCCCATGCGGGGTTATGAGTGCTAATTTGACTTCACGTTCATTTTGCCAGTTAGCAGTTACGAATCCCCATGCGGGGTTATGAGCCAATTACGGCGTCGGATATAACCCTGCTTGGTTAGTTACGAATCCCCATGCGGGGTTATGAGAAACTGGAAAGATTGGAAAGCTTATGAACGATTTGCTCGTTACGAATCCCCATGCGGGGTTATGAGAAACGATCGGCGGCGAGTTATTAGATGAAATCTGTTGTTACGAATCCCCATGCGGGGTTATGAGACTGGAAAACGGTGGGAAATACCGAATCCTTGAGAAATGTTACGAATCCCCATGCGGGGTTATGAGACTCGATAGGTCACTTGCTGAGAAGCAGCGCAAAGGTTACGAATCCCCATGCGGGGTTATGAGGATTATCTGTAATTGATTAATTCGAACGATATTTTGTTACGAATCCCCATGCGGGGTTATGAGCCGTGTCCTGGATGAACGCCGTGTAATTGGCAGTTTGTTACGAATCCCCATGCGGGGTTATGAGTGCAAGAGCGTGTAGAGCGTTACGACATGCTGGGCGCTGGTTACGAATCCCCATGCGGGGTTATGAGGCTAAAATTAAGCCGCTTTCTTGCGTGCTTTAATTGAGTTACGAATCCCCATGCGGGGTTATGAGGCCAACTGGCTTGGGGTGATATTTGCCAGCAATGCCGTTACGAATCCCCATGCGGGGTTATGAG
>CAZHFS010000592.1:0-1604 GCA_964531885.1 uncultured Propionivibrio sp. | reverse complement strand
CGTCGGATTGCGATTGGATCCCAATTGAGTGCAAATACTGCAGACTGGAATCGACTCCGCCTGGAACGGTCGACAAGGCGTTGCGCAGCTGGTTGAGCGCGCTTGTCAGGGTGCTGTCGCCGTTGAGAACGCCGGTATTCTTGCCGGTGGGGTCGTACTGGGACAGGCTTTTCATCGTCGAGCGCGCATCGTTGTAGGCTTTGACGAAGGCTTCGGCCTTGCTTTGCAGGCCGGATGAATCATTGGCAACGGTCAGGGTGGTCGGGGTGCCGAGGTTGGCTTTTGTGAGGTTGAGGGTAATGCCGGTGATGGCGTTGCTAACCGTGTTCGAAGACGTGTTGGCTACCGTGATGCCATCGACCTTGAGGATGGCATTCTGGCCATTGTCGATCTGGGATAGGTTGCCAGGGGTCGCGGGGCTGTCCGGGTTAAAGGCCAGGCCGCTGATCGTCGAGGCGATGCGCATCTGGTAGGTTTCGCCGGTATTGTTGCTGGTGAGCACCAGTTGCTGGCCCCCTTGGCCGTTGATGACGGCGGCTCCGACGCCGGCGTTGGCGCTATTGATGGCTTTGGCAACATCCGTCAGCGTGGCGCCAGCGTTGATCGTGACGGTGACAGGCGATGTGCCGCTGTTGGCGACGAAACTGCCGCCGGCCGTGCTGCCCAACTCAATGGTCAATGTGCCACCCGCGCTCGGATCAATGCCAGTGGCCGAGCGCAATTTGTGTGCTTTGGCGAGTTGTTCGACCTCGATGCTGTACGATCCGGGAATGGCCGTTGAGTCGGTCGTTACTGTGCCAATTGTGGTGTCGGCGAGTGAGCCTTTGAAGGAGTAGAGCGAACTGGATGAGGAGATGGCTTTTGACGCGGTCTGGAGGGCGGCGATCGCGCTCTTGACCTTGCCCATCGCGGAGATCTGATTGTCCAGGACAGTTTGCTGAGTTTTCAGATTGTTGAGCGGACGGCTTTCCAGCGCCATCAAATTGGTGATGATGCTGTTGACGTCCAAGCCAGAACCGAGGCCTGGTGACGAAATGGGCATGGTTACTCCTTCTCGGTGTCTGACTCCCTCAGGCCTTTTGCCGGATCAGGAGTCCTTGCAGGCGTTCAAGCGCCTGCGCCAGTTCAAGCATTTCCTTAGACGGAATCTGGCGGATGACATCCTTAGTGCTGCGGTCGATGACTTTGACTACGGTCATGCCTGAATCCTCGTCCAGCGAGAACTGTATATCACTGGCTGTATTGCTGACAAATTTCTGAATCTTCTCAACAGCCTTGGTGAGCTCTTCTTTGCTCGGTTCCTTGGCGTTTTGAGAAGCGTTGGTCTGCGTGGTCTGTGAATCGGTACGAACGGCATTGACCGATTCCCTTTGGCGATCAGGTGCCCCCACCCGGGTTGCTGCGGCCGGGGTGGCGTTGATCGGCAGAGGCGGCAACGGGGCGCTCGCTCCGTCGATTCCATTGAGGCCCATGATCGGCTCCTTTCGTTCTTCGGCGAGAGTGGGCGTGCTGGCACGCCCACTTTCTCAGTTTAGTCTATTCCGAAGCTTTAACGCAGGAGGGTGAGGACGTTCTGCGGGACCTGGTTAGCTTGGGAGACCATG
>CAZHFS010000591.1:0-1604 GCA_964531885.1 uncultured Propionivibrio sp. | reverse complement strand
GAGCACCTGCCCGGCGCCTGCCTCGGCAATGTAGTGGGCATAACCGCAAACTGCGGTAACCAGCACCGGCAGCCCGGCCACCACCGCTTCGAGCAACACCGTCCCCGTATTCTCGTTGTACGCCGGATGAATCAGGAGGTCAGCCCCCAGCAGGAAGCGCGGGATGTCATCGCGCCCCGGGAAAATAGTCACCCGCTCGGCCAACCCGAGCGCAGCAGCCTGGCGCAAAAACTCGGAAGGATCGTCCTGGCCGATGACAAACAGGCGTGTCCGCCCGCGCAAAGACTCAGGCAAAGCGGCAAGTGCCTTGATGCTGCGATCAAGTCCTTTGGTCTTGAAGCCCGAGCCAACCTGCAGCAACAGCAGATCCTCGTCGCGCAAGCCAAACTCGCGCCGGAAGTCGGCACGCAAATCGGCCGCATTCGGCGGCGCTTTGCGGTCGCGCGCGATACCCGGCGGCAAGAGGTGAAAGCGCGCCGCGGGGGTTCCGTAATGCCGCTCGAAAAAAGGCTGCTGCAACTGCGAGATCATCAGAATTTCAGCACGACTTTGCGGAGCAAACACCGCCCGCTCGTAGGCCGAAAAATGCCGGTAGCGCGCGCTCAAGCGATACAGCGGATTGCGCAGTTGACGCGCTTTTTCCTCGAAACACCCGTCTGCGGCAAAATAGACGTCCAAGCCCGGCATCTTGTTGAAACCGACGACCCGATCGACCGGCGAGACAGCCAGATCTGCGCCGATCCAGTCGCTGAATTTCTCGTTGCGCCGGACATTGCTCCAGGCCCGCACCGGTACCCGAACCAGGTCGAAGCCCGGGGGCACATCCCCTTCCCAATCCAGCGTATACACTCGGATCGTATGCCCGCGTGCCTGGCAGGCCAATGCAATGCGCAGAAAATCGCGCTGCAGCCCACCGAAGGGAAAATATTTATAGAGACAGAAAGCGAGTTTCATCAATCGGATTCCGGTGCCGGCTCGGTTCCCCGGCGCCGCTTGTAACGGTTGTATCCCCAGAGGTATTGCTCCGGGCACTGCAGGATGATTCGTTCCATTTCCCGGTTGATCGCAAACGCACGCTCTTCGAGCGTCCCCGTCACCGGGCTCGAGGGTGGCATGAAATGCAGTCGATAGCCTTCGCCATCCGGCAAACGTTCACCCCAGGCAAGAACGACTGCCGCGCCACTCTCGGAAAGCTTTGCGGCCAGGGTCATGGTATAGGCCGGGCGGCCAAAAAAATCGATCCAGCGTCCCTCGCCACGCCGCGGCGCCTGATCGGGCAGCATGCCAACCGCCTCGCCGCGGCGCAGGGCTTTCAGCAGGGTGCGCACGCCGGACAGATCGGCCGGAGCCAACTGCAATTGGGGCCGAGCCCGCCCTTCTTCGATCATCGTCTGCAGCCAGGCCTGCTTCGGTGGCCGGTAAAGCACGCTGATCGGAGCACGGTGCGAATAATACTGGGCGGTCACTTCGAAGCAGCCAAGGTGCGGCGTCATGAACAGAATGCCCTTGCCGGCCGCCTGCGCCGCCTCGACATACTCCCATCCACGTACCTCGCGCACAAGCCGCACGGTTTCGTCGAGGGGATGCAGCCACAAACGGGGAAG
>CAZHFS010000590.1:1016-1614 GCA_964531885.1 uncultured Propionivibrio sp. | reverse complement strand
TCGCACCTACTGCCACCTCTGTCACGACATGGAGGTGGCACTGGCACCACTCGCTGCCGAGTTCGGCGCGGTGCTAACGGTCGTCGATGTCGATGCCGATCCGGCCCTCGAAGCCCGCTACGACGAACTGGTGCCGGTGCTGCTGCATGGCGAAACCGAGCTCTGCCACTACTTCCTGGACGAGGCCAAAACCCGTGAATATTTGGCTGGAATCCGCTAGAATTCAGGGTCTTCCGAATCGCTAAGGGCGCCGTTAGCGCCCTTTTTTACTGCCCGCAATGGACCACATCAGAAACTTCAGCATCATCGCCCACATCGACCACGGCAAATCGACCCTGGCCGATCGCATCATCCATCTCTGCGGCGGCCTGTCCGATCGCGAAATGGAGGCGCAGGTGCTCGATTCGATGGATATCGAGCGCGAGCGTGGCATTACCATCAAGGCCCAGACCGCTGCCCTGAGTTACAAGGCGCGTGACGGCAAGGTTTACAACCTGAACCTGATTGACACGCCGGGACACGTCGACTTCTCCTACGAGGTCTCCCGCTCGCTGTCTGCCTGCGAAGGCGCGCTTTTGGTCGTTGACGCATCGCAAGG